>NZ_DIAC01000065.1:7802-9996 GCF_002414625.1 Methylophaga sp. UBA5088
AGATTAACTTAATTAGCTACAGTTATCAGTTAACGGGACCCTGGAACGACCCTAAACTCAATGTCGTGAATCCAGCTCAGCAATAGAATCTGATATCATGTGTTTATCTTAAATAACCGATGATTCTGTATTAATGAGCGCTTCGATTCCCGAGCAAGTACAACAGCAACTCCTGCTTCCTGTTGGTTTAACGGATAACGATCTGGAAAATGCATTAGCTACAACCATGACGGCTGGTGTTGACTATGCCGATTTGTATTTCCAACAATCCAGACAAGAAAACTGGGTGCTGGAAGATGGCATTATCAAAGATGGTGGTTATCATCTTGAACAAGGTGTGGGTGTCCGAGCCTGTAGCGGTGAGAAAACCGGTTTTGCCTATTCCGATGATTTGGTTTTGCCGGCTTTACAAAAAGCAGCCAAGGCAGCTCAAGCTATTTCAAGACAAGGCTCTCAACAATCCGTAGCTGTCTGGAAAAAACAGCAATCCCCAATACTGTACACCCCAGATGATCCCATTCTTGCCTTAACCGTGACTGAAAAACTCAACTTATTACGAGAAGCCGACGCTGCAGCAAGAGCGGCCGATCCTCGAGTTAAACAAGTCAGTGTTAGCCTGGCTGGTGGCATTGACACGGTCCTGATTGCGGCGAGTGATGGTACGTATGCCACCGATATCAGACCGCTTGTACGCATGAATGTCAGCGTGATTGTTGAGCACAATGGTCGACGCGAACGCGGCAGTGCTGGTGGTGGACGACGGATGGATTATCGTTATTTTCAACAAAATAACCTTGCTGTTAACTATGCAAAAGAAGCCGTCAGATTAGCGTTAGTGAACCTAGAGGCGGTGGCTGCACCTGCTGGAACGATGCCTGTCGTACTAGGTAGTGGTTGGCCAGGTGTTTTATTACATGAAGCTGTTGGTCATGGCTTAGAAGGCGATTTTAACCGCCGTGGTACATCTACCTTCTCAGGCAAGATGGGCGAGCAAGTGGCTTCGCCTTTATGTACCGTGGTAGATGATGGTACGTTGCCATCACGCAGGGGCTCACTCAATGTTGATGATGAAGGGGTTGAAACGCAATTCACCACACTCATCGAAAAGGGCAAGCTGACCGGATACATGCAGGACAAACATAATGCCCGTCTGATGGGCAAAGCAAGTACGGGGAATGGGAGGAGAGAATCCTATGCGCATTTGCCGATGCCACGTATGACAAATACGTACATGTTACCTGGTGACCACAAAGCGGAAGAAATCATTGCTTCTGTTGAGAAAGGTATTTACGCCGTTAATTTTGGTGGTGGTCAGGTCGATATTACGTCTGGCAAGTTTGTTTTCTCTACCAGTGAAGCCTATCTCATTGAAAACGGTAAAGTTACTACACCGGTAAAAGGGGCAACACTTATTGGGAATGGACCAGAGGTCATGCAACGTATATCCATGGTCGCCGATGATTTAGAACTAGATACTGGCGTTGGTAATTGTGGTAAAGAAGGACAGAGTGTGCCTGTCGGTGTGGGACAGCCCACCCTGAAAATTGACGCACTGACTGTCGGTGGAACAGCTTAGATTTAGAAAAAATGATGGAAAAAAAACATAAAGCAGTCGCCCTGATTTCAGGTGGCCTGGATTCCATGCTCGCCGTTCGGGTCATGCAGGAACAAGGTATTGAAGTAGAGGGTATTAATTTTTATACCGGTTTTTGTGTCGAAGGCCATACTCACGCCATTCGTAATCAAGACAAAGATAAACAAAAACGAAACAATGCACTCTGGGTGGCTGAACAACTCGGCATTAAATTACACATCGTAGATGTCATAGAAGAATACAAAGACGTTCTATTGAATCCTAAGCATGGTTATGGGGCCAATATGAACCCATGCCTCGATTGTAAAATATTTATGGTGAGTAAAGCGGTCGAGTGGATAAAAGAAAATCATCACAATGGCTTTGATTTCATCATCACTGGAGAAGTGATTGGTCAACGTCCCATGTCGCAGCGTAAATCGACTATGCCAATTATCTCTGAAGAGTCTGGCGCTGATGACTTACTACTCAGACCATTGTGTGCCAAAAATCTGCCTGAGACTTTACCTGAGCGAGAAGGTTGGGTCGATCGTAGCAAGCTTTATGGCTTTCATGGACGCAATAGAAAACCTCAGATAGCTTTAGCGAAAGAGTTTGGCT
>NZ_DIAC01000065.1:10172-10437 GCF_002414625.1 Methylophaga sp. UBA5088
CAGTTTGGCTTGACGGATTTTGCTAGTCCGGCAGGTGGTTGTTGTTTCCTGACAGATAAAAGCTATTCAGATAAGTTGGTCGACTTATGGAAAGCACGCAATAGCAGAGAATATGAAATGGACGATATTATGCTGCTGAAAGTGGGCAGACATATTCGCCCCAGTGCAGAATTTAAGCTGATAATCGCGCGTGATGCCGGTGAAAGTAAGTTTCTGGAAGGTTATCGAAAAGAATTTATCAGTATTCACGCCCTCAGCCACAGTG
>NZ_DIAC01000065.1:10546-14215 GCF_002414625.1 Methylophaga sp. UBA5088
CCCTCAGCCACAGTGGTCCTATGGCATTGGTTGACGGTAAATTGGATGAAGAACAATATGAGCTTGCAGCCGGTATTGTTGCGCGTTTTGGACAGGGGCGTATGGCGGATGAGGTAGAACTTGATATCGCTTTACCAAAACAAGGAAATTTACAGATAAAAACGCCTCCACTCTCTGCCGAACAGGTTTTACAGGAGTGGTATGTGTGAGTAAGCAGACCTTAGATGCTCGTAAGATGCTATGTCCATTACCTGTCATCAAAGCCCAGAATCAGATTAAACAGATGAGTCATGGGGATGAACTGGATGTGATCTGTACAGATCCAGGTGCTTTACACGATATACCGGCGTGGGCACGAATTAATGGTCATGAAGTCATCGCCACGCAACAGAATAATGATGAACTTATTATTACGGTTCGAGTTGGTGCATAGCACCAATATTGTGCAGTAGTGAGTTGGTATGCACTATTTAGGTGCCTGTCGCTGGTGCGAATGCACCTAAATAGTTGATTTTTTTATGTAGTAAAAGTTGGCGTGATTTCTGCTGTATTGTGTCGCGTGTTTAGTTTGCACTAAGAAAAGTGCAGTTTATAAAAATTGGAGAAGTTAAATGTCAGTCGAAAATGTGCTTCAAATGATCAAAGATGAGGATGTCAAATTTGTTGACTTCCGTTTCACCGATACGCGTGGTAAAGAGCAACATGTTTCTTATCCTGCACACACTATTGAAGAAGATACCTTCACAGAAGGCGCAATGTTCGATGGCTCTTCTGTTGCTGGATGGAAAGGTATTAATGAATCAGACATGATTTTAATGCCGGATCCTGAAACAGCAGTGATGGATCCATTTATGGATGACAACACGTTGATTATCCGTTGCGACATCGTTGAACCTGCAACAATGCAAGGTTACGAGCGTGACCCACGTAGTGTGGCAAAACGTGCAGAGGCTTACCTGCAATCGACAGGCCTTGGCGATACTGCTTTCTTCGGTCCTGAACCAGAATTTTTCATCCTGGATGATGTTCGTTGGGGCAGTGACATGTCAGGATCATTCTTTAAAGTCGACTCAGATGAGTCTGCTTGGAATACTGAAAAAGTCTTTGCTGACGGTAACAAAGGTCACCGTCCAAAAGTAAAAGGCGGCTATTTCCCTGTACCACCTGTTGACTCTCTTAATGATATTCGTGCAGCAATGTGCTTGACTATGGAAGAAATGGGCTTATCAGTTGAAGTTCATCACCATGAAGTTGCCACTGCTGGTCAGTGCGAAATTGGTGTTAAATTCAATACCTTAGTCAAAAAAGCGGATGAAGTTCAAGCGCTGAAATATGTTGTACATAATGTGGCTCATGCCTACGGCAAAACAGCGACATTCATGCCAAAACCAATCGTCGGTGATAACGGTAGTGGTATGCACGTTCACCAATCGTTCTCAAAAGATGGTGAAAACCAATTCACTGGTAACAAATACGGTGGCTTATCAGAAACAGCACTGTACTACATCGGTGGTATCATCAAACATGCTCGTGCACTGAATGCCTTTACCAACGCATCAACAAACAGCTACAAACGTCTTGTTCCTGGTTTTGAAGCGCCAGTTATGTTGGCTTACTCTGCACGTAACCGTTCTGCGTCAATCCGTATTCCTTTTGTAAACAATCCTAAAGGTCGTCGTATTGAAGTGCGTTTCCCTGATCCAACAGCGAATCCGTACCTGGCATTCTCGGCAATGTTGATGGCTGGCTTAGATGGTATTAAAAACAAAATCCATCCTGGTGATGCGATGGATAAAGATCTGTATGACTTACCAGCAGAAGAAGCAGCAGAAATTCCAACAGTATGTCACTCACTGGATCAAGCACTTGATTCACTAAGTGAAGACCGTGCTTTCTTAACAGAAGGTGGTGTATTTACTGATGATATGATTGATGCTTACATTGCATTAAAAATGGAAGAAGTTACACGTATCCGTATGGAAACTCATCCAGTGGAATACGACTTGTACTACAGTGTTTAATCACTTATGTGATGAAGCTAACAAAAAAGCGCCTTTCGGGGCGCTTTTTTTATATCTGTGAGTTGCGGTAAATTCCACAGTGGAATATGCTGAGCGAATGAGAGTTATATACCTGATTTTCTTCTTATTATTCAGCACGCAAGGGCTAACAGCAATTTATCGCTGGGTAGATCCCAGCGGAACAGTTGTTTTTTCTGATGAAGAAAGACCAGGTGCTGAGCTCATTGAACTTCCTGCATCAACGACATACTCCTCTCCCGATGTTGAGCCTGTCACGTCAATGAATGAAAACGTCGAACAGGACACGTCACCGGTTCCAGACTATCAACTATCCATCACTGCGCCAGCAGCTAATGAGAGTATCTGGGTCAACGATGGAGATGTCACAGTGACCTTAAGCGTGGAGCCTGCTTTGAGCCAGGAAAGAGGTGATGGTATTCAGCTATTTCTTGATGGACAAACTGTAGGTGAGCCCCAGACCACATTAACCTATCAGTTCAGTAACCTCAGCAGGGGCTCGCATGAGCTTGTGGCCAAGCTTATTGATGCTAATGGTCAAGAGTTGCTTAGCGAAAGTATTGTATTCCATCTGCACCGGGCATCTAAACTCAACAATTCTTCAGCAAATTGAAGCATTTCTGTATGCACTTCTCTGGTGCATAAAAGAGATACAATTAAGTGGTGTCAATGAGTTGTTCGAGGACAACTTAACCTTGTTTCTATAGCAATCAATAGCTTAACTTTAAACATTTTGATAGTGCTCAAATGTGGAGCGTTTTTTGCTATCAAATTACGCATGAATATGAGTGTTACCACTATGAGTCACAATACTTTCAACAGCAATGATGTATTGGAAAGTTTATCTACTTCCGTGCTGATCTTAGATTCAGCTTTACGGGTTAGTTATATCAACACAGCAACTGAAATTTTATTTGAAATTAGCCAGCGCCAAGCTGAAAACATTCCTCTACAAACCCTACTTCCAGGCGAAAAAAAGCTTTTTAAATCACTTGAACGAGTGGTATCCACAGGTCAAGCTTTGATTGAGCGTGAAGTCCATTTGTTTTTGCCGGCCAGCGGTGAAGTACTTGTAGATTGCTCTATTAAGGTACTGGATACAGATGATTCTTATGTCATTCTTGAACTTGCATTACTTGATTATCAACAAAGGATCAGTAGGGATGAAAATCTTCACACTCAACAGCAAGTCGTGCGTGGCCTTGCCCATGAAATAAAAAACCCATTAGGCGGTTTACGTGGTGCGGCACAATTACTTGAGAGACAGCTAGACTCTGAAGATTTAAAAGAATACACACGTATCATTATCACGGAAGCGGATCGTCTACAGAACTTGATGAACAGAATGCTGGGACCAAATCAGCAACCTGAGAAACGACATACCAACATTCATGAAATTCTTCAGCATGTTCGCCAATTGGTGGATATTGAAGTTGATGAACGACTTAAGTTTAAGATTGATTATGACCCGAGTATTCCAGATCTTTTCGCTGATTTTGACCAGCTGATTCAGATTTTTCTCAATATTGTGAGAAATGCTGTTCAAGCTATGCATGGCGTAGGTTTAATTATCCTTCGGACCCGGATACAGCGAAATATCACCATTGAAAAACAATATTACCGTTTAGGG
>NZ_DIAC01000065.1:14354-16106 GCF_002414625.1 Methylophaga sp. UBA5088
GGTGTTAGTTGAGGTTGAAGACAATGGCCCTGGCATCCCCGAATCTCTTCAAGATAGTTTGTTTTATCCCTTAGTTACTGGAAGAGCTGATGGAACAGGACTTGGGTTGTATTTGGTACAGAACTTAGTGCAACGCAATGGTGGAACAGTCAGTTGCTCCAGCAAAGTTGGACAAACTATTTTTTCCGTAACATTTCCTTTGGAGTTTGGACGTGAGCGCTAGCAGAGCGATAGCTTGGATTGTTGATGATGACCGATCAATTCGGTGGGTTTTACAAAAAGCATTGGAAGTGGTTGATATTACAGTTCGCGCTTTTGAAACCGGTGATATCGCACTTAATGAGCTAAAACAAGGTCGTGAACAAAGACCGGATGTATTAATCAGCGATATCAGAATGCCTGGTATTGATGGTCTTGAACTTCTATCTGAAATTAAAGAACGCTACCCAGAGTTACCGGTGATCATTATGACGGCCTATTCTGATTTGGATAGTGCCGTATCTGTATACGAAGGTGGGGCGTTTGAATATTTACCCAAACCATTTGATGTTGATGAGGCGGTTGAGCTAGTCCAACGTGCCATCAGTCATAGTCGTGAACAGAATAGCGAGCCCGCTGAAAATGTAAATATCGGCACAGATATTGTTGGTGAAGCTCCTGCAATGCAGGAGGTTTTTAGAGCGATCGGACGACTGGCGCGTTCAAATATCACCGTCATGGTGAATGGGGAGTCAGGAACAGGGAAAGAATTAGTTGCTCAAGCACTGCATCGTCATAGCCCGAGAAAGCATGGTCCTTTCATTGCTTTAAACATGGCTGCAATCCCCAAAGAGCTACTCGAATCAGAATTGTTTGGGCATGAAAAAGGGGCCTTCACCGGCGCGCATGTCCAGCGAAAAGGTCGGTTTGAACAAGCTAATGGCGGTACCTTATTCCTAGACGAAATCGGGGATATGCCCATCGAGCTACAAACACGACTCTTGCGGGTGCTATCGGATGGTGAGTTTTTCCGGGTTGGTGGACACAGTGCAGTAAAAGTAGATGTTCGAATCATTGCCGCAACCCATCAAAATCTTGAAAAGCTGGTTGAGCGAGGCGATTTCCGTGAAGATTTATTTCATCGACTGAATGTTATTCGAATTCATATTCCATCACTTCGTGAACGTCGAGAGGATATTCCAGCTTTGGTCGCTTATTTTCTGAATAAGGCTGCTAAAGAACTAAATATGTCAACGAAATCAGTTGCAACTGATGTGGAGATGTATTTATCCCAATTACCATGGCCAGGAAATGTTCGACAATTAGAGAATACGTGTCGTTGGCTGACGGTTATGTCACCTGGGCAAGTCGTTCAGATGGATGATTTGCCTGTCGAACTCTCTACAGAAACAATAGATGCCAATAATGGTAGACAAGGCGGTGACTGGCAACAGTTGTTCAGACAATGGGCAGCAAACAAGGCTTTGACTGGACAGGAAGGTGCACTGGCAGATGTTGTTCCACTTATCGAGCATTTACTGATGGAAGTTGCTCTCGAGAAAACAGCAGGTAAACGTCAGGAAGCAGCCAAATTATTGGGGTGGGGTAGAAACACACTGACGCGTAAACTAAAAGAAAATTAGAATAAGGCTTGCGTCACCATGAACTGGTATGTATAATGCATTGCTTAATCAGGTGCGGGGTGGAGCAGCCTGGTAGCTCGTCGGGCTCATAACCCGAAGGTCGTTGGTTCAAATCCAGCCCCCGCTACCA
>NZ_DIAC01000129.1:0-1066 GCF_002414625.1 Methylophaga sp. UBA5088
CTTGAGTTAAGAAAGCAATTACAGAATCAGCAGCAACAAAACGTATCACAAGCCCCAATGCTGATGGATGGAAATACCCGGCGTTTTTAATGTTCGTGCTTAACGTGGAGTCAATACATGAGTCGTAGTCGTAAACTTGATCCCGTGATAGAAATGGCAAGAAAGGCAACGGAGTCAGAATTACAAAAACTCGGCCAGCAAAATGCCTTACTTCAACAGGAGCAATTCCAATTGGATGATCTCCGTCAATACAGAGCCGAATACTTGGCGCGATTTCGCCAGGATGATCCTATGGTCATGACGGCCAAAAAAGCTCTCGATTTAAGAAGCTTTTTAGCAAAACTAGATCAGGCTATTCTCAGCCAAGAATCCCAAGTTAAATCAGCCAATGCCAATGTAGAAAGACAACAGAAACTGTGGTTGCAAGCAAGAAATAAAGAGCAGGCAATTGATGCTTTAATGGCCCGCTACGAAGCAACTGAGCTCAAGAAACAGTTAAAGAGGGAGCAGGTTGAAATGGATGAACATACCAATAGTGCATGGTTGAGAAATCGAAATAAATAAATATAGATACTTAAATTTTAGATAATTGAAAAACAAGATAATTTTTTCTCATTACTGGCCGATATTAGTAAAACGATATGAAAAACAATAGTGAAGATGAGTCAAGTGAGAAAAATCATCATCTATCGTCTATAGAAATAGAGGGAATAGAAAAATGGCTGAGTCGATTGTCGAAATAAACTGTGCTGAGTCTGTCACCATCGCACAAGTTGCAGATTTATATGCCCAGCTCTTAATGGCCATGGCTGAAGGTCAGGCTATTCAAATTAATTTAAGTGATATTGAACGTATCGACACGGGCGTTATTCAGCTTTTTTATTCATTCTCTCGGAATGCCCAACTTCAGGGGCTGGTAGTCATTTGGTCAAATCCTAGTCAACTTTTTTGTGAAGCTGTCGATAGATTGGGTATCAAAGCATTTTACGCACAATAAAATATAAAAAAACTAAAGTTAAAGAAGGAGCTTTTTTGTTATGGCTAATATTCTCGCAGTCGATGATTC
>NZ_DIAC01000129.1:1161-1496 GCF_002414625.1 Methylophaga sp. UBA5088
ATATTCTCGCAGTCGATGATTCTGCCTCAATGCGCCAAATGGTGACATTCACTTTGCAAGGAGCAGGGCATAAAGTCACGCTAGCAGATGATGGTAAACAAGCACTGGAGATTGCTCAAAGACAATCTTTTGATCTCGTGATTACAGACGTCAATATGCCAGTGATGGACGGCCTGACGCTAACTCGAGAATTAAGAAAGTTACCTAGTTTTAAGTTTGCTCCCATTCTTGTTTTGACAACCGAGGCAGGCCCTGAAAAGAAACAAGAAGGACGTGCTGCCGGTGCTACGGGCTGGTTGATTAAACCTTTTAATCCAGATCAGCTTTTAGCAACG
>NZ_DIAC01000129.1:1643-3272 GCF_002414625.1 Methylophaga sp. UBA5088
ATCCAGATCAGCTTTTAGCAACGGTGAAAAAAGTCCTGGGGTAGACAGATGAGCATCGATGTTACCCAATTTCATGGCGTATTCTTCGAAGAAAGCTTCGAAGGCATCGATATTATGGAAACAGGCCTGCTGAGCATGTCTCAAGGGGAGATCGATGATGATACGGTTAATGGCATTTTTCGTGCTGCACACTCAATTAAAGGTGGGGCTGGCACGTTCGGCTTTAGCCATATTTCTGAGTTCACGCATGGTCTAGAAACCCTTTTAGACCAAATTCGCAACGGTGAGCGTGAAGCAACTCATGAGGTCATTGAAACATTACTCTCCGCTGTCGATACCTTACGTGAAATGTTGACAGCTGTTCAAAACAGCTCAGATGTTGATGAGGAAAAAGTAACTCAAGTTTCTCACGCGCTTGAGAAGATATTAGATGCTGCTGTGGCTGAAACTGGGATGAATGTTGAGGATACCTCCTTACCAGAGAGCCATGAGTCTGATACTACTGAAACGAATACTCAGCAACAGTCTTGGTTGATTCACTTCAAACCACTACCTCACCTGCTTCAAACGGGTAATGAACCCATACGTATGTTCCGTGAGCTAGCTGAACTTGGTGAATTAGCTGTAACTGTGAATGATGAGGAGTTGCCCCCTTTTACAGACCTTGACCCTGAAATATGTTATTTCAGTTGGGAACTGACGCTTACTGGCGAAATGGATGAAGCTCAGATAAATGAAGTCTTCGAATGGGTGGATGGTGATTGTGAGCTAACAATTGAGCGACTTCAAGAAAATGAAGCTTCAGACTCACCTGAACTGTTACAGGAGCAACAGCGCCATGATAAACCTGAGGTTGTTGAAGCTGTATCTCAACCCATGGCGACTGACCACGCCTCTATAGCCGTTGATGCTCCATCAAAAACACCAATCAAAAGTGACGTCGCACCTAAAAAGAAAACAGTCAGCAGTGATGCCTCTACCGCTTCTATACGCGTGGGTACAGATAAAGTCGACTCACTCGTCAACTTAGTCGGTGAGTTGGTTATTACTCAGTCGATGTTAGGTCAGATCGGTGATAATTTTGATGTCAGTATGCTGCCACAACTAATTGATGGTTTAGAGCAGTTAGAGCGTAATACCCGAGAGTTGCAAGAAAGCATCATGCGTATTCGTATGTTGCCCATCAGTTTTGTGTTTAATCGCTTCCCTCGCCTTGTCCATGATATGACCAGCAAACTTGGAAAGCAGGTGGAACTGGTGCTGACCGGCGAGCAAACCGAACTTGATAAAACAGTGATGGAAAAAATTGGTGATCCACTTGTTCATCTTGTTCGCAACTCCCTGGATCATGGCCTGGAAACACCCGAAAAACGCCTGGCGGCTAACAAATCTGAAACCGGTGTTCTAAAACTCAACGCCTATCATCAGGGTGGCAATATTGTGATTGAGATTAGTGATGACGGTGCAGGGTTAAACGAAGAGAAGATTTTACAGAAGGCAATCGAAAAAGGTTTGGTCGAGCCGAATGAATCACTTTCACCTGAGAAAATACATGAACTTATATTCTTACCGGGCTTTTCTACTGCCGATCAAGTAAGTGATCTCTCTGGCCGTGGTGTCGGCATGGAT
>NZ_DIAC01000129.1:3375-4912 GCF_002414625.1 Methylophaga sp. UBA5088
GGCATGGATGTGGTGAGGAAAAATATTAACAGCCTGGGAGGGGCTGTTGAGGTGAAATCTGAGTCAGGAATCAGGTCAACATTCACTATTAGGTTACCTCTGACATTGGCAATCATGGATGGTCAGATTATTCAGGTTGCAGACCAACGTTACATCATTCCCCTGATTTCCATTATTGAGTCTGTTGAAGTCGATATCAGCAAAGTAAAAAAAGTGACTGGTAAAGGAGAGTTATACAAAATCAGGGACGAATACGTACCGCTTATCAGATTGCGGCATGTGTTTAACCTGGATGGCGGTATTGAAGAGCTAGAACATGGTTTGCTGGTGATTGTGGACTGTGAGGATTACAAAATTGGTTTGTTTGTTGATGAGCTTCTGGCACAACAACAAGTTGTCATCAAGAGTCTAGAGACGAACTTCCGTAAAGTGAAAGGTCTCGCTGGCGCAACCATCCTAGGTGATGGAACAGTTGCTTTAATCCTGGATATTGCAGGGGTGATGGCAATGCACAAAGAGCCATCAATAATAAAACAAACTTCTCTGAAGAGTGTGGTTTGAGTCATGGTTGAGATGAACACAGAAAATGAGATTCTGGATATTCTTGATATTGCTGACAGCATCGACGATGGTTCCCAGCAGTACCTGACATTTGAGTTGGATAGCGAACATTATGGTGTGGAGATTCTCCGTGTGCAGGAGATAAAAGGCTGGGGGTCGGTGACATCGATTCCAAATACACCAGAACATGTCTGTGGTGTATTAAATTTGCGTGGCGTGATTGTGCCGATTATCGATCTTCGATTGCTATTCGGTATGCCTTTCAATACCTACACCAAGACTACTGTTGTCGTTGTTGTCAAAGTGGAAGGTATAACTGACCGAATTGTAGGTATAGTCGTTGATGCTGTGTCTGATGCATACAATGTTCATCCAGATATGATTTCAAATGCACCAGACTTAGGCAGTATCGTTGATACCAGCTTTATTAAAGGGATTGCTGACATCGATGAATGTATGTTGATGTTACTGGATATCGATAAGCTTCTCAGCGTAGAGCAAATAGGCTAATGATGACTTCTGAACACGTTCGCATCATTGCGATTATGAACCAAAAAGGGGGCGTTGGGAAAACGACAACAACCGTCAATCTTGGGCATGCACTCGCTATCCAAGGCAAACAAGTAGCCATGATTGATATGGATCCTCAAGGGCAAGTGGCCACCAGTTTAGGATTGGACAATCAGCAGCTCGGCATTGATGTTGTGCTGTTGGAGGGGGAGACCATTGATACCGTCAAGCTGCATGCCCGGGACAACCTTGATGTCGTGCCAGCAGGGCCACGCTTGAATGAGTTTGAACACCTGAATGAAGGTGGGGTAGAGCGCGGTCATCGCTTAAGAAAAGCAATCGAAGCGTCGTCATTATCAGCTTATGATTTTGTGTTGATAGATTGTCCGCCCTCATCAGGTTTACTGGGTGTTAATGCGATGTTTGCTTCTAGTGAATTGATTGTGCCCGTATCTGGAGACTATCT
>NZ_DIAC01000129.1:5085-9408 GCF_002414625.1 Methylophaga sp. UBA5088
CGTATCTGGAGACTATCTGTCATTACAAGGCCTATCACGCATGATGCAGATCCTTAAACGTTCAGAAGAAATCTCTGGGCACCGTATTCGATTATGGCTGGTATCAACGCGGATGCAGTTACGTAGAAAACTCACAGCAGAAGTGCGTAAACGCGTACTGAAATATTTTCCTAGTAGAGTGCTATTCACACCTATTCGTGAAAACGTGGCGTTAGCAGAATGCCCTAGCTTTGGTAAAACTATTTTCGACTATCGGAAAAAGAGCTCCGGTGCAGAAGACTATTTTTCTTTGGCTAGCGATGTCTTAGAGAGGAGAGTGGCTGATGGCCAAGAGTAAAAATGTAATGGGCAACGATCCTCTTGCCTGGTTGACTGCAGATAATCAACCCCCGACACAATCAACGAACAGATCTGCTGATACATCATCATTACCAGAAGACGCTATGGCTGAAGTGTCATTACCGCCTAAAACGAATATCGAGCTGGTAGAAGAGAGCTTCATTCCTATTGCCGCTCGTGGTGAATATGTCGTTGCCGACTTTTACACGTTGCTTTTTCAACAGCACCCGGAGCTAAAAGGCTTGTTTAAAAGTGTCTCGCAGCAAGGGCAACAGAAAAAATTATTAGCTGCTTTAGTGTTATTGGTACAAAACCTGCGTCACCCAGCCTTACTAGATAGTTATTTGACTGAATTAGGTGAACGTCACATTTCATATGGCGTGAAAGAGCCAGATTATCAGGCTGTCAAAAGTTGCTTGTTAAAGGTGCTGGAAAAATATGCTGAGTCATCATGGTCAGAACCTGTTGCATCAGCATGGAACGAAACATTAGATAACGTTATTAAAAAAATGACGACGGGAGCATATCCCATGGAGGAGAGAGACATGGCTGTTAATGAAAAGGCAGATAAAGACATCTTAAATAGAGCCAACGCACTTGATAATGCGGTCACGGCGGTAATGATGATTGATAGAGACTTCACTATTACATATGCCAATCAATCAACATTAAATATGTTGGGAGAGCATGAAGAGACGTTAAGAAGAATCTACCCTGGATTTTCCATAAAAGGATTGGTCGGAAGTAATATTGATATGTTCCATAAAAATCCTGCTCATCAAAGGCAAATGCTCAGTAATCCCGATAATTTACCTCATCAAGCAGACATCAAAGTCGGTCCACTTGCCTTTCGTCTAAATGTAACAGCCATGTTGGATGAAGAGGATAGCTATATCGGCAATATGCTTGAATGGCACAATGTCACTGAAGAAAAACTTCGTAATGCTGATATTCATGGTCAATTTGATGCCATCAACAAAGTGATGGGAGTGATTAGTTTTGAAATGGATGGCACCATCATTGATGTAAATGAAAACTTTCTCAAAGTGGTGGGCTATAGTCGTGAAGATGTCATCGGTAAGCATCATCGAATGTTTGCCACATCTGAGCTAGCTCAAAGTGCTGAGTATGCTGAATTCTGGGCAAAACTCAATCGTGGTGAGTTTGATAGTGGTGAATACAAACGAATTGCCAATGGTGGCAAGGAAATCTGGTTACAAGCCAGCTACAATCCTATTCTTGATATGAATGGTAAACCATTCAAAGTGGTGAAATTTGCCACAGATATTACTGAAACAAAATTACAACGTGCCAATTTCGAAGGTCAAATTTCTGCTATTAACAAGGCGATGGGTGTGATCAGTTTCAATATGGATGGCACCATTCGCAGTGTGAATGATAATTTCCTTAATGTTGTGGGGTATCAACGAGAGGAAGTTATAGGCAAGCATCACCGTATGTTTGCTACACCTGCACTGGCACAGAGTGTTGAATACACAGAGTTTTGGGCAAAACTAAACCGGGGTGAGTTTGATTCTGGTGAGTATCAGCGCGTTGGTAAAGATGGCAAAGATATTTGGTTACAGGCCAGTTACAATCCGATTTTTGACCTGAACGGTAAGCCCTATAAAGTGGTGAAATACGCTTCAGATATCACTGAAGAGAAACATTTACAGTTTGACGTTCAGAAGGCCTTATCAGCGACATCCATGGTTATGAATGCATTGGCGCAAGGTGACCTCACTAAGCTAATGGATGGTGAGTTTGAAGGAGAGTTCGCACTGCTTCAACAAGCGGTCAATGGTTCAATCAGCAAAATTTCAACGATTGTGCAAGACATTATCGAAGCATCGATCAGTATTTCTTCCGCGGCGAGTGAAATTTCCCAAGGCAATACGGATCTAAGTCAGCGAACAGAAGAGCAAGCGTCGTCATTACAAGAAACAGCGGCGAGTATGGAAGAGCTCACCAGCACAGTCAGACAAAATTCCGACAATGCTCGTCAGGCTAATCAACTTGCTGTAGACGCCAGAAGTAAAGCTGAAAAAGGTGGCAATGTCATCCAGGAAGCGATTCAGGCCATGGCTGCCATCAGTACTTCCAGTAAGCGTGTAGCAGACATCATTGGCGTGATTGATGAGATTGCGTTTCAGACTAACTTGTTGGCACTCAATGCGGCTGTGGAAGCCGCTCGCGCTGGAGAGCAAGGCCGAGGTTTTGCCGTAGTGGCTTCTGAAGTCCGTAATTTAGCACAACGATCTGCTGCTGCTGCCAAAGAGATAAAAGAGCTCATTAATGATAGTGGTGAGAAAGTAAGAGAGGGCTCTACTCTTGTAAATGAATCAGGGAAGACATTGGAAGAAATTGTTGAAGGTGCAAAAAAAGTCGGCGATATTATCTCTGAAATCGCGGCAGCAGGTACTGAACAGACATCGGGTATTGAGCAAGTCAACCAGGCTGTGACACAAATGGATGAAATGACACAGCAAAATGCTGCACTAGTGGAGCAAGCAGCAGCGGCGAGCGAATCTCTAGATGAACAAGGCAAGCATCTGGAAGAAATGATGCAATTTTTCACAACAAATGCTACTGAACAGCATACACCGCGCCAGGTTACGACGCCTAAAGCCTCTACTTCTCATGTAAAACGCCAAATAGCGACTCATGCTAAGACTCCTCCTCAGCCATCATTACCAACAAAAAGGCAGGTAATGACTAAAGAGCAGGAAAGTGATGAATGGGAAGAGTTCTAGCCCATTCATCAATTAATCCTTCCAATGAGAAAGACTGTTTTATGGATAAAGCGGCACGAGAATTTGAGTTCTCAGATAAACATTTTGCTCGAATAAGTAGCTTCGTCACAGCGCAGACAGGCATCCTGCTGCCTGCGGCAAAAAAAGATATGGTTTATAGCCGCTTATCTAAACATGTTCGTAGAAACTATGGTGGGAGTTTTGACGCATTTTGTCTGGCAGTTGATAACGGTGACCCTGACACCATTGAGTTATTAATCAATGCCATCACAACGAATTTAACCGCCTTTTTTCGTGAAAAACATCATTTTGATTATTTGAAACAACATGTACTTCCTGAACTGTTGATTAAAAATCAGGCGACTAAAAAAATACGAATATGGTCAGCGGGTTGTTCCACTGGTGAGGAACCATATAGCTTGGCTATCTGCTTACATCAGTTTTTTAAAGGACACCCTGGTTGGGATGTCAAAGTACTGGCGACAGATTTAGATGCGAACGTACTAGAACAAGCTGCTTCCGGGATTTACACCATTGAGCGGGTAAGTCAATTTTCAGAGGACGAGAAACATGCTTGGTTCTCACGTGGAAAAGCTGAAAATAATGGGCTGGTTAAAGTGAAGTCTTTTTTAAAAGAGTTTATCTCCTTCAGGCGCCTTAACCTTTTACACCCTTTCCCAATGAAAGGAACGTTTGATGTGATTTTCTGCCGAAACGTCATTATCTATTTTGATAAAACAACGCAGGTTGGTCTTTTTCATCGTTTCGCTGAAAAAATGTTACCTGGTGGATATCTCTTTATCGGTCACTCAGAAACCTTATTCAATATCAGTAACCAGTTTGTTTCTGATGGCAATACGATATATCGGCGTATTACATGATGGCATTAAAAACGGATATGCCTCAGGCATTAGCTGGATTTGAAAATATAAACCGTTATTGGGATAACTCTCGCCAAGCCTGGGTGGCGAAAATTTTGCCTGGTGAAATTTATGTTAATCGTGGTGCGAAAGAACTGATTGCGACCACACTGGGATCGTGCGTTGCAGCCTGTATTCGTGATCCTGTGGCTGGTATCGCTGGCATGAATCACTTTATGTTGCCCTGTGAAGGCGATGGTACGAGTGAGTGTTGGAAAAAATTAGGGACGCGATATGGTAGCTATGCTATGGAAGCATTGATTAACGAAATTCTAAAGGCGGGCGGTACGCGTAAAAACCTGGAAATGAAA
>NZ_DIAC01000129.1:9565-10842 GCF_002414625.1 Methylophaga sp. UBA5088
AAACCTGGAAATGAAAGTCTGTGGTGGTGGCAAAATTATTGATGGGATTTCCAATGATATTGGTCACCAGAATAGTGAGTTTGTACTTAATTTTGCAAAACTCGAAGGCATTCCTGTTATTGCCTATGATTTAGGTGATATCTACCCGCGAAAATTAATGTATTACCCTCAAACAGGAAAAATGTTTATCAAACGTATTCAACATTTATACAACGATACAATCCTGGTTCGCGAGTCTCAGTATCATGAACGCTTAAAAGAAACATCGCTTAGCGGTGGCGTGGAATTGTTTGAGTAAAGGTCAGCCATGAAAAAGATTTCCGTCATTGTTATTGATGATTCAGCTCTAGTTCGTAAGTTGCTAACAGAAATTCTCAATTCTGATCCTGAGCTAGAAGTTGTTGCCACTGCTGGGGACCCTTATCAGGCGAGAGACAAGATTAAACAGTTTAATCCAGATGTGTTAACGCTGGATGTTGAAATGCCAAAGATGGACGGGGTGACATTTTTACGTAATCTGATGCGGCTCAGACCAATGCCAGTTGTTATGGTGTCAACCCTAACTGAAAAAGGCGCACAAATTACCCTTGAAGCGATGGCTTTAGGTGCATTTGATTTCGTAGAAAAACCCAAATTAGATTTATCTCAAACATTGTCCTCCTACTCAGAAGAAATTATCAGTAAGATTAAAGCGGCGGCAGGCGTTCAGCCTCAGCAATTAACCACAAAAGCCATGCTGGAAGTTGAGGAGCGCTTAACAGCAGATGCCGTCATCGCTAAGAGCACCAAAAACATCCCCTTAAAAACCACAGAAAAAATCGTTGCCATTGGCGCTTCTACGGGCGGAACAGAAGCAATAAAAACAGTCTTATGTGCTTTACCAGCGAATGCGCCGGGCATTGTTATTACTCAGCATATTCCAGCTAGCTTCAGTGCCCCTTTTGCTGAAAGGGTAAATAAAATGTCAGCCCTTAATGTTAGTCAGGCCATTGATGGAGAACAGATTCTGCCTGGACATGCATACATTGCGCCTGGTGATAAGCATCTATTAGTCGAGCGTAGCGGTGCTCGTTACTATTGCCGTTTGAATGATGGGCCTGCAGTCTCACGCCATAAACCTTCCGTGGATGTTCTCTTTCGTTCGATTGCTCAAAATGTCGGGGCCAATGCCATTGGGGTTATGTTGACCGGCATGGGTGATGATGGTGCTAGAGGGATGTTGGAGATGAGGGAGAATGGAGCGAGTAACATGGTTCAGGATGAAAAAAGCAGCGTAG
>NZ_DIAC01000129.1:11057-11312 GCF_002414625.1 Methylophaga sp. UBA5088
TGCCGCTGAACTCATGCTGCCACTGGATAAAATCGCTCAAGAGATCATGAAGCAGGGTCGATAAGCTTTGTTACAGGTTCGATAGTTAATTAAGGACGATATGATGAAAAAATTACTGAATAAAAAATTTGTTATTGCTTCACTATCGTCCTTGGGATTTGTTCTAGTCGCCCTATTCTTGGTGAATTGGCTGGCGGCATTGCTTGTTCTACTCGCCACAGTTTCGGTGTTTTTATTACAGTTTCAAAATATGCC
>NZ_DIAC01000129.1:11482-12189 GCF_002414625.1 Methylophaga sp. UBA5088
ACATCACGATTTGAATCAGCAGATATAGACAAGTTAAAAAAAGACGTCGTTACTGATATCAGCTTGCAGATCGAAAATATACGTGCAGAGAATGAGCAAATAGCTACGCTTTTAAATGATGCTGTGCGGTCACTGGGAGACAGTTTCCAAGGATTGAATGAACAGGCTTCAAACGAGGACGATATGCTCCATAGCTTGATTGACCAAAAAGATGGTGAGCAGGGCTTGTCTGAGTTTATCAAAGAGACTGAGTCTGTGATGAGCTTTCTTGTGCAGACATTGCTAAAAAACACAGACGATAGTCGTTTGGTGATGGCAAAGTTAGATGAAATTAATCGAAGAGTAGATGGTGTTATTTCTCTGCTTGATGACGTCAAAGATATTGCTTCTCAGACAAATTTACTCGCCTTAAATGCAGCCATTGAAGCTGCCAGAGCTGGAGATACAGGTCGTGGTTTTGCTGTAGTTGCTGATGAAGTCAGAAAACTATCACAAAAATCTGATGAGTTTAGTGATCAGATAAATAAGATCACAATGAATGTAAAATCAACTATTGATGAGGCAAGCTCAGTTATTGCAGAGTTAGTGACTGCGGATACGGATCTGGTCACAAATAGTGAAGCGAAAGTCGCTGAAATGATGACGACTATGTCATCTCTCAACAATAAAACCTTATCTGTTATCTCTGGCACAAGCGAAATTAGTCA
>NZ_DIAC01000129.1:12295-13249 GCF_002414625.1 Methylophaga sp. UBA5088
CAAATCTCGGGTTTAGTAAATCAGGCGGTCACGTCTTTGCAGTTTGAAGACATGTGTCATCAATTAAGTGAACACATGGACAAGCGTTTAAATACTGTTTCGGACCTTATTCAGGTTATCAATGATTTGCCTTCGTCATCAGAGAGTGATGCTGATCTGGCGGCATGCCAACAGCAATTTCTCGAGGTCAAAAAAACTGTAGCTGAGCTGCACAAAAAAATTGACGAAACTCAACACAGATCAGTTACTCAAAAAAATGTCGATGCAGGGGATATCGAACTCTTCTAAAGCATATCTGGCACATTGCTTGCTCTTATCTACATGAACAAGTCGATAACGACGATTGAGTAGGAGAGGCGGTATGCCACAAAGTGTTTCTATACAGACTGATAATGTCGTCAATACAAAGCCTGCAAAGGCCAGAGAAGTATCAAAAGATAATACCTTCTCTGAGACGTTAGACAAGCATATCAATACAGCTGAGCATAAGCCTGCTGAATCCACTAAGGCCCCGTCGAAGTCCTCTGAAGCTTCCGAGAATAAACTCAACGAACAATCTGATAGTGATGATAAAGTCACTGCCGAGGCAGAGGGGCAAACGGAAAAAACTGACGCTGATGACGGCAACAAATTGCCGTCTGATGACCAAGATAGTGAAAGTGATAATGCCGAAAGCAATGTAGTGTCATCTGACTCTCATGCTGATGTGAGTGTTGAGCCTGAGCAAAAAAACGCTGTGTCGGTATCCGCCTCTGAAACGAAAGTAGTAAACAGCGATAACAAAGTGAGCACTGCTGAGGTGGCTGAGAAATCTGTAGGCAAACAAGCCGTTGCTGAGTCAACAACACCGAATGCGGCTGCTTCGACTCAAACAAAATCGACTAATGAAGCTTCTGAGTCTTCTGTGATTAACAAAAAACAGCCTGATGCCAGCCTGGTGACAGTAACCAATAC
>NZ_DIAC01000129.1:13343-14274 GCF_002414625.1 Methylophaga sp. UBA5088
CAATACAGAAAAAGCGGTTATCAAACAAACTCAACATGCTGCCGAGGGTGACAAGGTACCGAATTTCGCCAAGGCACTACAATCCATGAATGAGGCCGACGGTAAAACTAGCGAAATTCGTGCTGATATTATGGATGCCATTAACAGACAGCGCCAAAAAGTCGATGGTGAACAGAATATGACTGTTCGTAATATGATTGCCGCTCAAACAGAAAATAAAGATAGAACGGAGATAGATTTGTCTGGTATTCGAGCAGATAAAACGCTTCAGGAGCGTTTATTTGGAGCGACCCCGACAACGAATACGTCGACAGCTAGCAGCGTAGCATCAACATCAGGTTCATCACCTTCGGCATCAGCCAGTGCAGTAGTGAGTTTACCGGTTCAGCCCAATATACAAAGCTCAGCATGGTCACAGGTGATGAATAGCCGTGTGGTCTGGATGGCCAAAGAGGGTATTCAACAGGCAGAAATGAAAATGAACCCGGCAAATTTAGGCCCTGTTGAAGTAAAACTCCATGTACAAAATGAACAAGCCAGTGTAACTTTCTTAGCTCAGCACTCGACAACGCGCGATGCGCTGGAACAAGCTTTACCAAAATTACGAGAGAGTTTTGCCGAAAACGGTATGCAATTGACTCATGCTGAAGTAGGTCAGCAACAGCAACAACAGCAAAGAGATGAGCAGCCACAGCAAATGCAAAATTCTCAGAATTTTACTCAAGCCAATCGTCAAAGTGACGATATAATGAGTGAAGCCGACGAAACAGCAGGTTCAGTTACGCAGGATAGTGGCCTGAGCTTATACGTCTAAGGCATAAAATAATAATATTAAGTTCAATCCGGGAGAGACGGGCGTGTTTAAACTTGAAAATTTCTCTTTGAGAAAACGCATGTATATCATTGGTGGGCTGGGTGTATTCGCCTTACT
>NZ_DIAC01000129.1:14379-20804 GCF_002414625.1 Methylophaga sp. UBA5088
CGCCTTACTGGGACTACTTGTTCTTGAAGGCTATATGTATCACTCTGATATCAAGAAAATTGAAGCAATTTATATCGCTGCGATATATGTCGTCGTCGCCAGCATTTCGGTGATTGGCATCGCACACTACATAGGCCGTTTTGGTGATAAACGTGCTACCACCTTGGTCGGTGCGATTCAAAACATCAAAAAAGGTGACCTCACTAAGAAAGTGGCCATATCAGGTAAAAGTGACTTTAGTTGGATGGCATTTGAATTAGACAGTGCTAGAAAAAATGTTGCTAACTTAGTTCACACACTTGTTGGTGGGGTAACGCAGCTCACTTCAGCGAGTGATAATATGCAAGCCATCAGTAAAGAAACGGTGGATGGTGTACTCCGTCAACAGTCTGAAACGACTCAGGTTGCGACGGCAATGAATGAAATGACAGCCTCAGTGCAAGAAGTAGCAAGAACAGCATCGAGCGCTGCTGAAGCAGCTCGTAATGCCGATATCGAGGCCAAGGCTGGTAAACAAGTTGTCATGGAAACCATGCAGGCTATTGACTCATTGGCCACTGAGGTGGAAAAAGCCGCAGAGCAGTTAAGTAGTCTGGAGTCAGACATTGGTAACATCGGCGCGATAGTGGATGTCATTCGTGGTATTACAGAACAAACCAACCTACTTGCACTGAACGCTGCGATCGAAGCGGCACGCGCAGGTGAGCATGGTCGTGGCTTTGCTGTTGTTGCTGATGAAGTTCGTACACTGGCGGCGAGAACACAATCTTCTACGCATGAAATTGAAGAGATGGTTGAGCGATTACAGCAAGGCGCTCAAGTCGCTGTTAAGGTCATGAACGAAGGTCGTGAAAGAGCAAAACATAGTGTGGAAAAGGCATCAAGTGCTGGTGCTGCCTTGGACTCTATCACCGCTATGATTTCAACCATGGATGAAATGAGCGCACAAATCTCCAGCGCTGCGAATGAGCAATCTTCCGTAGCTGAAGATATTAACCGCGGTATTGTTAATATCAGTCAGGTGGCTGAGCATACAGCGGAGGGCGCGAGAGAGTCTTCAGTCGCTGTCGAAACCTTGAGTAATCTTGCTACCCAACTTCAGGAAGCGGCGAGTAAGTTTAAGGTATAACGTTTCACACAGTTCATAAAAAAAGCCCGGGTAACCGGGCTTTTTTATTTAACGTAGACTTTGTTCTATCTCGTCAAGTGCCTGCATCGGGTCGGGTGCTTTGGTAATTGGACGGCCAATCACAAGGTAATGGCTTCCCGCGTCTAATGCTTGTTTGGGTGTCATGATACGATGTTGATCGCCTTTTTCACTGCCTTCCGGTCTTATGCCAGGAGTAATAAGTTGAAAGGTATTACCCAGCGTATCTCGGAGGGCACTGGATTCCTGAGCCGAGCAGACGACGCCATCAAGACCACTTTGTTTTGCCAATTGAGCAAGTCGGGTGACAGTCTCAGACATATTGCCGGTAAGGCCAATCTGATCAAAAGTCGTTTGATCCATGCTAGTCAATAACGTTACACCTATCAATAAAGGTTTATTGGATGATTGTTCAACTGCTTCTCTGGCAGCACGCATCATGGCTGGCCCGCCGAGCGTATGCACATTTAACATCCAAACGCCTAAGTCAGCCGCCGCAGCACAGGCTTTTGCCACTGTATGCGGAATGTCGTGATATTTCAGATCGAGGAAGACATCAAACCCACGCGATACTAAGTCAGTGACAACTTGAGGACCTGAACGGGTGAAAAGTTCTTTTCCCACTTTCACTCGCGCACGTTCTGGATCAATTTGATCGGCCATTTGCATGGCATCACTCGCGTTAGCATAGTCAAGGGCAACAATGATTCTAGAGTCGGACATTGATATCTCCATTACTTATAATGACCGTGATCCTACCTTAAGAAGATCAGAATTGCGTCTGTTTCGCCGTTTAGATCAAGAAAATGATATGCTGTCGGGCGTTTTTTGCTGAGAATGAATGAATGAAATTTGATTTACTTGCGCGAGATGGCTTTGCTCGTCGAGGACGCTTAACTTTTTCTCGGGGAACCGTAGAAACCCCAGCTTTTATGCCTGTTGGAACGTATGGGTCAGTTAAGTCTATGACGCCAGAAGAAGTCGGTGCAACAGGGGCTGAAATCTTATTAGGTAATACATTTCATTTAATGTTGAGGCCCGGCACCGACATTATCTCAGCTCACGGTGATTTGCATGACTTTATGCAGTGGCAAGGGCCAATTCTAACTGACTCTGGCGGTTTTCAGGTTTTCAGCTTAGGCGAGTTGCGTAAAATTACAGAGCAAGGTGTGCATTTTAGTTCTCCAGTCAATGGTAATAAAGTATTTCTGGGTCCTGAAGAATCGATGGCTGTGCAGCGTGCATTGGGTAGTGACATCGTGATGATTTTTGACGAATGCACCCCCTATCCTGCTGATCTTGAAACAGCAGCAAACTCTATGGAGTTATCCCTACGCTGGGCAAAACGCAGTAAGGAAGCCCACGGCGATAATCCTTCTGCGTTATTTGGTATCGTGCAAGGTGGGATGCATGAGCAGCTGCGTCAAATTTCACTGGATGGTTTAACAGAGATTGGCTTTGATGGTTATGCCATCGGTGGACTGTCTGTTGGTGAGCCCAAAGAGGACATGATACGCATTCTTGATTTTCTGGCGCCAAGAATGCCTGAAGATAAACCGCACTATCTTATGGGGGTTGGCCGACCTGAAGATCTTGTCGAAGGTGTGATGCGTGGCGTGGATATGTTTGATTGTGTCATGCCAACCCGTAATGCTCGAAATGGACACCTATTCGTTCATCAAGGCGTCATCAAAATTCGTAATAGTCGGTTCAAGACGGATACGAAACCTCTGGATCCCTATTGTGATTGTTATACCTGTCAAAATTATAGCCGGGCATATTTACACCACTTAGATAAAACAGGTGAGATGCTTGGCCCTCGGTTAAATACCATCCATAACCTTCATTATTACCAGACATTAATGAAAGGCTTAAGGCAGGCCATAGAAAACAATACGCTGGAACAATTCCGCCAAGAGTTTTATGCGCTAAGGCAAACCGAAATTGTTTAAAACGCTTCAATGCTATCGAACACTGGGTCTGCTGTGGCATAATCGGTTTCTTTTTTCTTGTTGATTTTGAGGATTAACGATGGACTTTTTTATCTCTCCGGCCGCTGCTGCTGATGCAGCGACAACAACGGCTGCTTCTCCAGGCATGATGGATTTCGCATTTCCTATTATTTTGCTGGTGTTGTTCTATTTCATGTTAATCAGACCGCAGCAAAAACGCGCTAAAGAACACAAGGCTATGCAGTCTGCATTGGCAAAAGGTGATGAAGTCGTTACCGATGGTGGCCTGATGGGGAAAATTATTGAAATCACTGATAACGCTATCGCTGTTCAGATTGCTGAAAATGTTGAAGTGAAAGTGCGTCGTGAATCAGTGAATGCTGTTTTGCCAAAAGGTACATTGAAAAAGCTATAAAGTCTGGCCATCGCTTCAGATGGCTTGAAAATGTCAGGAATTAAATATGAACCGATATCCACTGTGGAAAAATCTACTCGTTCTTGTTGTGTTACTGGTCGCAGGGCTCTACGCGCTACCCAATCTTTATGGGGATGACCCGGCAGTCCAGATTTCTGCTGGCAGAACGGCCACAGTGGACTTGGATCTAGCAGACAAAGCAGAAAAGGCTTTAAAAGAGGCTGGGATTGATTATAAAGGTGTTCAGCTTGAAGATGATAAGTTACTCATCCGGCTGACCTCTGCTGATAATCAATTAAAGGCAAAAGATGTCTTAAGTAAAACCTTAGTCGGTGATTACATCATCGCCTTGAATCTTGCCTCCACAACACCGCACTGGTTAGCTTCTATGGGCGCAGAGCCGATGAATCTGGGCTTGGACTTGAGAGGAGGCGTTCATTTCCTTATGCAAGTCGATATGGATGCTGCGGTTAAGCAAAGCTTAGATAGCTATGGTAGCGATATCCGTTTATCACTTCGTGATGAAAAAATTCGTTATAAACAAATCAAAGTAGAAGGGCAGACTATTGTTCTGGTTCTGAGAAATACTGAGGACAGAGATAAAGCGGAAGCGTTGATCAACAATGATTTTAATGATCTTCAAGTGACCGTTTCAGAAGATGAGGCTAACCCTGAGCTTATTATGAATGTGTCTGAACAGAGCATTCGTGAAACAAAACAATTAGCCTTACAACAAAATATCACCACCTTGAGAAATCGCATAAACGAACTGGGTGTGGCAGAGCCGACTGTGCAACAGCAAGGCGAAGACCGAATCGTCGTCCAGCTACCAGGTGTGCAAGATACTGCTCAAGCAAAGAAAATCCTGGGAGCGACGGCAACACTTGAGTTTAGACTGGTTGATATCGAGCATGATGTAAAAGATGCACTCAATGGCCGTATCCCACCAAACACGGAGCTTTATTACAGTCGTGATGGTCGCCCATACCTTCTTGATAAGCGTGTGATGTTAACGGGTGAGCATGTTATCAATGCGGCATCAACACTAGATGGTCAGTCTGGTTCGCCTGCCGTCTCCGTGACTTTAGATGGGAAAGGCGCGCGCGCTTTCAGTAATGTCACTCGCGATAATATTGGTAACCCAATGGCGGTGGTTTTCATTGAGTCTAAAATGGAAACAAAAGAAATTGATGGTGAGCTGGTATCTGTACGTCGCCAGGTACCTGAAATTATCAATGTAGCCACTATACGAGATCAGTTGAGCAAGAAGTTTCAGATTACTGGACTGGACAGCACTACGGAAGCACGAGACTTATCACTACTATTACGCGCTGGTGCATTGGCCGCACCGATAGAAATCGTTGAGGAGCGCACGGTTGGCCCAAGCATGGGACAGCAAAATATCGAGCAGGGTTTTGAATCTGTCATTATCGGCTTTATTTTAGTGCTTGTTTTCATGATTATCTGGTATCGAGTATTTGGTGTGTTTGCCAATATGGCACTGGCTGCGAACCTGATATTTATCGTGGCATTACTCTCATTACTCCAAGCGACACTTACCTTGCCAGGTATCGCCGGTATCGTTCTCACCGTTGGTATGGCTGTGGATGCCAATGTGTTGATTTATGAGCGTATTAGAGAAGAGCTACGCAATGGCAATAGCCCCCAAGCCAGTATCAGCTCAGGTTATGACAAAGCCTTTTCGACCATTGCCGATGCGAATATCACGACACTCATTGCTGCAATTGTCTTGTTTGGTTTTGGTACAGGTGCAATTAAAGGTTTTGCGGTCACCTTATCACTCGGTATTTTAACCTCTATGTTTACGGCAATTATGGGCACACGTGCCTTAGTGAATCTGTTTTACGGTCGTAAACATAAACCTAAGCTATCAATTTAGGAATCATTTTCATGCAGTTTTTTAATAAACAAACGCATATCAAATTTATGTCGAAACGCTGGCCTGCGCTGGTGTTCTCGAGCATATTACTGATTGTTTCTATCGGTTCGTTGATAACACAAGGCTTAACCTTTGGTATCGACTTTACAGGTGGAACCATGATCGAGCTCGGTTATCAAGAACCTGCTAATCTGGATAACATCCGATCAACCCTTCAAAATGGTGGCTATCCTCAGGCTGTTGTTCAGAATTTTGGTTCTATCCATGATGTTTTAGTTCGTTTGCCGATAATCGAAACTGAGAATATGGCTGAAATCAGTAACAATGTTGTCTCGCTGCTACAAGTCGATTCCAGTAATGCCATCGATGTGCGTCGTGTCGAGTTTGTTGGCCCTCAGGTAGGCGATGATTTAACTGAACAAGGCGGTTTAGCGGTTTTATATGCCTTAATTGGTATTTTGATTTATGTGGCTTTCCGTTTTGAATATCGTTTTGCTATCGCCTCTGTTGCCGCCTTGGTGCATGACGTTATTATCACTCTAGGTTTCTTTTCCATAACCCATGTTGAGTTTGATCTAACGGTACTTGCCGCTGTATTGGCAATCATTGGTTATTCTCTCAACGACACCATTGTGGTTTTTGACAGAGTCAGGGAAGGATTTTTAAAAGCGCGTAAGGCCTCACCACAAGAAGTGATTGATTCATCTTTAAATGAAACCTTGAGTCGTACGCTGATGACTTCATTTACGACGCTGCTGGTTGTTTTTGCCTTATTTGTGCTTGGAGGTGAAGTCATTCATTCATTTGCAGAGGCGTTACTGTTAGGCATCATGATTGGTACTTATTCATCGATCTACGTAGCAAGCTCTGCTGTGCTCTTTATGGGGGTAAGTAAAGAAGATTTGCTACCACCAGTGAAGGAGAGTGACCAGGAAATTGGTGAAGATGGTAGCCAAGTTTAATAAAAAAGCCCGAGCAATCGGGCTTTTTTTATGAGTGTATATTTTGATC
>NZ_DIAC01000129.1:20861-22753 GCF_002414625.1 Methylophaga sp. UBA5088
TGAGTGTATATTTTGATCGTTAAACCGCAGCTCTTTACTGATAGTTACTGTCACAGGTTTGGTTCTGCGACGAGATCCGATTGAGACCACCTTACCTGAACGTTCTGCTTCATCTCTAATGGCAGCCTGTTCTGTTGTTTCAATAGACAATATTCTTACACCACTACAATCACAACGAAAGCTCATAAAATTCATAAATTCTTCGAGGCTTTCCTGTGTTTGCTGCATCTGTAAAGAGCGGAATTGTTTATTCATAAAAACTACCTGTTGTGATAATCAAGATATCGACACAGGTCCTGATTTCTTGAGATGAAAACCGATCGAAAAGATGGCCGTGATTAGTGAATTGTGATCTTAGTCAAAAAAAACAGGAAAAACTCCTAGAGGTAAAAAGGGTGTTTTACTGACACAATGGTTTAGAAGCAAACCTTATGGAGTGATGATTGCTCTATAAAATTAGGGAATTTGCTGATTTATTTAGCCATGTGATTGTGTATTGTCACAGGCAACAAACAAAGAATAATAACGGAGAGTTTAAATATGCTGAAGAATCTCGGGGTTGCCATGCTGCTGTTATGGCCCCAAATCATTTTTGCCAATACTATTAATGTGACGCTTCACTACATAGGACCTACAGATGGCCAAGTGTGGGCTGGTATACAGCAAGGTCTAACAGAGGCTAATTTGCAAGGTCAGTTTCTAGGCCAAACATATGATGTTAAAAACATCACGGAAGAAGAGGTTGAGGCATTACCAGCGTCTGAGATAACGGCGGTTCTGGTTGGCACTGATGCAAAGCATATGCTGGAAATAGCTAAACTGAATAAGTTGACTACTGTACCGGTCTTTAATTTGAGTTCAGATGCTGACAGTCTGCGACAGGTTTGTTTGCCAAACTTATTAAATATTCCCCTGAGTAAGCAAATGAAGCAGGATGCATTAGCTCAATGGCAAAATAAAAACCCAGATAAATTAGTAACAGCGCATGCCTGGCATCATGACTTTGTAAAATTTGCAGCGTCACAACTCAATAATCGTTTTACCAGAAACCATAAAACACAAATGACGGATGATGCATGGGCCGGATGGGCTGCTATCAAAATGTTGTCTGATACTGTAGCGAGAACTCAAAAAACGGATTCTGCAGCTATGCTGAACTACCTCAAGAAGGACTTGTCTTTTGATGGACAAAAAGGTGACACCGCCACATTCAGAGATACTGGACAATTACGTCAGATTGTTCTGCTGATAGATAAAGATGACAACATCGTTGCCGAAGCACCTTTAAGAGGTGTTAAGGGTGGGCTGGATAGTCTTGGACTAATCAGCTGTAAATAATTTGAGAGAAGAAGGAAGCATAATGAAATTAAAAAGTATTTTGTTAACGACATTGGTTTTAGCCAGCACAGCGGCCTGGGCTGAACCTTCACACCGTGCATTTGTGACCAATGAAAAAGACAATACAGTCAGTGTTATTGATACAAAAACCAATGAGGTAATCAATACCATCAATATCGGAGAACGTCCTAGAGGTATCGGTTTATCGCCAGACCAAAAACAGCTTTATGTTGCCATCAGTGAGGAAGGCGCTATTGCCGTTGTAAATCTTGATACATTAGAAGTGGTAAAAAAACTGGATGCAGGTGATGATCCGGAAACATTTGATGTGGCACCTAATGGCAATATCTACATCTCTAATGAAGATGACGCACAAGCCAGTGTGATTGATCCAAAAACAGGCGAAACCATTGAAGTGATTCCCGTTGGTCTGGAACCAGAAGGTGTCGCTGTTTCACCTGACGGAAGTCTGGTATTGGTCACCAGCGAGTCCACCAACATGGTGCATGTTATCGATACTGCAAAACATAAAGTGGTGAAAAATATTTTGGTTG
>NZ_DIAC01000129.1:22883-23230 GCF_002414625.1 Methylophaga sp. UBA5088
ATATTTTGGTTGCTGCGCGTCCTCGTGGTCTAGCATTTAACAGTGACGGTTCATTGGCATATTCAAGCAGTGAAGTGGGTAATGAAGTCACTATTATCGACACCAAAACGCTGTCCATTATCAAACAAGCAGAAATCGACTTACCTAATTCAAAACCGATGGACATAGCGGTTAGTCCTGATGATAAAACAATCTACGTGACAACTGGTCGTGGTAATTCTGTCGCAGTACTTGATGCCAAAACGCTTGAGATGCAGGCTAATATCCCTGTAGGCAAACGTGTATGGGGCTTAGGAATGACTCGTGATGGTTCGCGTTTATACACAGCAGATGGCGTGAGTGGCACG
>NZ_DIAC01000129.1:23388-31545 GCF_002414625.1 Methylophaga sp. UBA5088
CAGCAGATGGCGTGAGTGGCACGGTTTCTGTTGTTGATACAGCGACAAACAAAAATATCAAAACTATCAACGTTGGAAAATTCCCATGGGGCGTAGTAGTTGACGATTGATTTATAGTTAAACCTTCTTAGAAAAAGCCCGGTTATAAAGCCGGGCTTTTTTGTTTGTGATGAAAAAGATCATTAAATACTTTGTTAGCAATTACTGACACGTTATTATGCCTCGATGAATAAAGTGATTAAGCGTTTTTTGCAGATTTGTTTGTTCCAGGCCAGCCCTGCAGATATTCCAGCATCATCAGTATTAGTTAATATCAGTATCGTCTGTTACTTTATGGTCGGCGTGCTGGTCAGTCATATCGATCACAACTGGATTATCAGTCTCGTGGCGAGTCTAGCCGACACAATTATGTTGATCATCGTGACAAAACTATTATTAGTCAGTAGAGGTTTATCTCATCGCTTTGAACAAACTGTTACAGCGATGGCCAGTACTGGCGCTATCGTAGGTCTGGTGAGTTGGCCTATTTTTTCTGTATTCAGGTTGGTCGAACCACATAGTCAACTGATCAGCATCATTCTATTGATGGTGCTTATTATCATTTTCTGGAGTTTATTTGTTGTTGCACATATCTTCAGGTATGCACTAGATATCCGACCGGGGCTGGCAGCCGTTATCACGGTGGCATATGTCATCGTATCGTTGATAGTTGTTGGACTTACTATTTCAGGAGTGACTTAATGCACATTCATATACTGGGGATTTGCGGCACCTTCATCGGGGGGGTGGCGATTCTTGCGAGGGAGTTAGGCATGACAGTCAGTGGTTCTGATGCCAATGTCTATCCGCCTATGAGTGACCAACTTGCCGCTGCAGGTATTGATGTAAAAGAAGGCTATAAACCTGAGCATTTAGACCCTGCACCTGATTTAGTGGTGATGGGCAATGCCATGTCGCGTGGCAACCCGGCTGTGGAGTATGTTTTAAACAAAGGTCTGCCTTATGTGTCTGGCCCTCAATGGTTAAATGAACATGTCCTGCAAGGCAAATGGGTATTAGCGGTCTCGGGTACACATGGAAAAACGACGACGAGTAGTCTATTAGCATGGATTCTGGAGCATGCAGGTATGCAGCCAGGTTTCTTGATAGGCGGTGTCCCTGATAATTTTGGCGAAACAGCACGTTTAGGTAATACGCCATTTTTTGTGATTGAGGCAGATGAGTACGACACGGCCTTTTTTGATAAACGTTCAAAATTTGTGCATTACATGCCCAGAACACTGATTATTAATAATCTTGAGTTTGATCATGCTGATATCTTTGATGATCTGGCTGCAATTCAAAAGCAATTCCACCATCTGGTACGAACGGTACCTGAACAGGGTTTGATTATTTCACCTCAGGATAAGACGATTGACCATGTCTTTAATATGGGGTGTTGGACGCCAAGACAGACATTGGGTGTTGATGCTGATTGGTGTGCGACATTATTGAAAAATGATGGCAGTGAGTTTGAAGTCAGATATGGTGAGTCTACAGCCCGAGTCAGTTGGGATATGCTCGGCCAACACAATGTGAATAATGCGCTTGCCGCTATTGCTGCTGCCCATCATGTTGGTGTCACGGTTGAGCATGCCTGTGAGGCTTTATCCGTGTTTGCTGGTGTGAAGCGTCGTTTAGAGTTAAAAGGTGAAATCAATAACATTCGTGTTTATGATGATTTTGCCCATCATCCGACAGCGATAGCAACAACAATTGCTGGGCTGAGAGCCAAAATAGGTAACCGTCGTCTGGTAGCTGTATTGGAACCTCGTTCAAATACGATGAAGATGGGAATTCACCAAGATACTCTGGCTCAGTCACTTATTCAGGCAGATAGAGTATTGTTGTTACAAGATAGCGACTTGAAATGGTCATTAAAAAACGTGACTGAAACACTGGGCGAACATGTTAGTGTCTTTGACTCGATCGATGCTATTGTGAAGACGATCAGCCAGGAAGCACAAGCGGGTGATGAGATTTTAGTAATGAGTAATGGTGGTTTTGGCGGTATTCATCAGCGAATTTTAGAGGCGATAGCTTAAGAATGTTGGATCAGCAACAAATTGCATTAGCCATTACCGGTGCTTCTGGCGCGCCTTACGCGAAGCGTTTATTGCAGGTATTACTCAAGCAAGGGCTCACGGTACATTTAATGATTTCTACCGCTGGTAGAATTGTGCTCGCTGATGAACTCAATTGGAAGTTGCCTGCAAGAGCATCGGATGTGCAGGAAAAGCTGAGTCAGGAATTCGACTGTGTTCCTGAACAATTGCAGGTTTATGGTGAACAACAATGGTCATCACCACTGGCAAGTGGTTCACATCGCGTGCCCGCCATGATTGTGTGCCCATGTACCATGGGAACGTTATCAGCAATTGCTTGTGGTCAGAGTGATAATTTAATCAACCGCGCTGCCGACGTCATGCTTAAAGAAGATCGGAAATTGATCGTGGTTCCAAGAGAAGCGCCATTTTCTGTGATTCATCTCGAAAATATGTTGAAGTTAGCTAAACTGGGAGTCTGTATTTTGCCACCCAATCCTGGATTTTATTTTAATCCAACATCCTTAGCTGAAGTGGTCGATTTTGTTGTCGCGAGAATACTTGACCAAGCCAAGATAGAGCATGACTTGATGCCGCGATGGGGGGAGTAATGGGCTATTCGGGATTCGTCGTTAACTCACGTATAATGTGGCTTAAATTTAATGCCGTTCAGGAAAACCATGTCTGATATTGAAATTGCCCAACAGGCTGCCATGCAGGAAGTCATCCAGCTCGCCGAGGAAAAGCTGGGTCTTGCCTCTCAACATATTGACCCATACGGACATTTCAAAGCGAAAGTATCATTAGATGTCATGGATGAGTTGGCAAAACGGCCGGATGGTAAGTTAATCCTAGTAACTGCTATTAGTCCGACTCCTGCTGGTGAGGGAAAAACGACAACCACGATCGGCCTGAGTGATGCGCTAAACCGAATTGGTAAGAAATCCATTGTCTGTGTACGCGAACCTTCTATGGGGCCATGCTTTGGTTTGAAAGGCGGGGCTGCGGGTGGCGGTTATGCTCAGGTTGTACCCATGGAGGATATCAATCTTCACTTCACTGGCGATCTGCATGCAATAGCTTCTGCCCACAATTTATTATCAGCGATGATTGATAATCATATCCATCATGGAAATGCATTACAGTTGGATGCAAGACGTATTGTCTGGCAGCGAGTTATGGATATGAATGACCGTGCATTGCGGGATATCGTGGTGGGTATGGGTGGTCCTGCCAATGGTTATTTGCGTGAAGAGCGCTTTGATATTGTTGTTGCTTCGGAAGTTATGGCTATCTTTTGCCTAGCTAATTCTTTGCCTGAGCTGAAGCAACGCTTGGGAGATATCCTGATCGGCTATTCCGTTGATGGGACACCAAGATATGCTCGAGAAATCATGGCCCACGGTGCTATGGCTGCATTACTAAAAGAAGCGATAAAACCCAATCTTGTGCAGACCTTAGAAAATAATCCAGCCTTTGTTCATGGTGGTCCATTTGCGAACATAGCGCATGGCTGTAATTCAGTTATCTCAACCAAAATGGCACTTAAGCTGAGTGATTATGTGGTCACTGAGGCGGGCTTTGGAGCGGATTTAGGTGCTGAGAAATTTATTGATATTAAGTGTCGCAAAGCTGGGATTAAGCCAGATATGGCTGTTGTTGTCGCCACAGTAAAAGCCTTGAAATATCACGGTGGTCTGGAACTGAAAGAGCTTGGCGAAGAAAACCTCGATGCGTTAAAGGTGGGACTGGCTAATTTAAAACGGCATTTAAGCAACTTACAAAATGAGTTTGGTCTACGCTGTGTTGTTGCCATCAATCACTTTGTTAATGATAGCGATGCAGAAATAGAACTAATTACAACGGCTGTAAAAGAAATGGGAGCTGAAGCCATTCTTGCTCGTCATTGGGCACAAGGTGGGGCCGGTGCCGAAACACTGGCGGAACGTGTTGTCGAAATACTGGATAGCCCTGCTGAGCCTTGTCGTCTGTTATATCCTGATAGTTTACCGCTATGGGACAAAATTAATCAGGTTGCTAAACGTCTATATGGCAGTGGTGAAGTCGTTGCTGATAAAAAAGTGATGGATAAGATCGCTATGTTGAACGAGCAGCACGGGGATATTCCAGTTTGTATGGCAAAAACACCGTATTCTTTTAGCAGTGACCCGAGCTTACGTGGCACGGCTGAGAATCATACGCTGACAATTCGTGATGTTCGTCTGTCAAACGGTGCTGGTTTTCTGGTTGTACTTTGTGGGGATGTGATGACTATGCCTGGATTACCTAAGCACCCAGCTGCTGAACGTATTGATATTGATGATAATGGCTCAATAGTCGGGCTGTTTTGATATAAAAAAGCTCAAATATTAAGGGTGTTAAGCAAAAAAGCCGTAGAAGTTTATCACTACGGCTTTTTTCTTTTATGTGCTTAAATTTTTTAAGCCTGAGTATTCACCTTGCGGCGCAAACCAAGAAAACCTAACAACGCTGGAGCAAACATCCATAAGGCAGCAGGTACAGGCACTGCTGATGGCGTTTGGATATAACTAGCAAAGCCAGTTTCTTCAAAGTTAATTTCATGTGAAAGTGATGCATAAATGAATAATGCATTATCAAGCAGAATATCAGCAGAAGGTAATGTTGATATAGGGCCAGTGAAAAAGTCTTTATCAAACATCATCAGGCCAGACAGAGAAAAACTTTCTGTGAATTCAGACACCGGAAAAAGAGTGCTAGTTGTAAATAGAATCGCATCACCTGTGATATCAGGATTAAGACCTTTATTCACCATCGATGTAACGATATCTGTATTGAATGCATCAAGGTTTGCAATAGTATTATCTAATATACTGAGAGCAAACTGGCTGCCATCAAACAAAGTGGGGGCAGCTGTACCTGAGAGAACGTAATTTGATGATACGTATGTACTCACTGTGCCTGTGCTTGGAAGAGCATATGATGAGTAAAGGGTCGCTGATGCTAGGTCTGTATCGTAAGACCATGTAGCTGGTGCAGACTGGCCGAGCAATGAACTTAGGTCGCCATTAGCTGTTTGCCATGAACCATTAGTTGATAAGCTTGTTGCAGCTATAGCAGCGTTAGTTAAACCAGTAAATAAAGCCAGTGCGATAAAAACTATTTTTTTCATGTGTTCTTTCCTTAGATATTATTGCAGTACAGCCACCTTAGTATCATAAGGTCTGTAACTTTCCGTCCTTGGTTCACACCGAGTTTGGCTTTGGTTAAAGTGTTTCCAGAAAAAATAGTACCAAACAGATAATAATAAATAAAACGAAATTGTTAATTTTGTTCTCGATGTTTTTTTATTAAATCGTATGCTAACTGAATTTCTTTCGCTTGCTCTGTGGCAACGGCAATCATATCTTCTGGAACGCCTTGTCCCATGAGTTTATCCGGATGATATTGGCTCATCAGTTTTCGATAAGCACGTTTAATTTCTTGATTAGAACTCTTTTCAGTCACCCCAAGCGCTTTATAAGCATCGGCCAATTCATCAGAATAAGAGCGCTGCGGACCGGAAGAGTATTGCTGCTGATGACCTCTTGCGAAACTTGCCTGGCTCATCACCATATCCAGAATACGGTTAAACTCGGCCCGGTTATATCCTAACTGAGCAGAGACTTGTTCCAGAATATCTTTTTCTTGTGGATCAAGCTTACCATCGGCTAAGGCCATGACTATCAGGTAAACCAGTAAGACTTGTTTTAGATTAAACGTATTACCACAATGTTGTTTGAAATGATTCATTGTGTCTGTAATATCAAAGTCGGGTTCTGCGCCTCGCTTAAATTGGCGGATGGCTTCTTGTCGATGCTCACCCGACATCCCCATTTTTTTGATAAAGGCTTCCACGTGATCGATTTCAATCTGGCTGATTCGACCATCTGCCTTCGCTAGTTTCCCCATCAAAACAAACACAGTTTCAAGAAAAACTGTTTGACGGGTTTGACTTGTAAATGGATTAGCACCGCCCAGACCATACGCTCGTATACGGTCAGCAAAACCACCAAACAGTAAGCCAATCAGTGCGCCAAAAATTCCTAAAATGAGTAATCCTACACTCATCGTACTGAGTAATATAAAGCCTAGAATAAGGCCAATCCACTTAAACATAACAATTAACTTTTGTTTGAAATACTAAAATAAATAAGACCGAGCCCCCATAGCCCAAATACCCAGCTCAGTACTGGTAACCCTGCAAACATAGTTGTCGAGTAACCATCGAGACCGGTGATAACGGCAGCGCCTACCAAAAATGCAGCGCCAGAGGTAGCAGCAGCACTACGATAACTGGCTTTTTTGATTTCTTTACGCAGCTGTTGAATATCATGTGATGCTAAATTAACGTTCAGCTGACCATCTTGGGCTCTCTTAGTCAGGTCATATAATAGACGCGGCATCTCGGGTAAGGTTTCAGCCCAATGAGGAGCTTCTTGCTTTAGTGTTCTTAACGCTGCTTGCCAGCCCATTTTTTCCTTCATCCATGATTCTAAAATGGGTTTGGCTGTTTTCCATAGATCCAGATCTGGATAGAGGTCACGGCCCAAGCCTTCAATATTCAGTAAGGTTTTTTGTAGCAGCACCAACTGTGGTTGTACTTCCATATTAAAACGACGCGCTGTTTGGAAAAGTCTCAGCAGCAGTTGTCCGAAAGAAATTTCTTTTAAAGGACGAGCGAATATGGGTTCACAAACACTTCTTATGGCTGCTTCAAACTCATCAAGTCGAGTCTCAGCCGGCACCCAGCCTGATTGCACATGTAACTCGGCAACCCGGCGATAGTCATGATTGAAAAAGGCAAGGAAATTTTCAGCTAAATAACGCTGATCATCTGGAGATAATGTCCCCATGATGCCAAAATCAACAGCAACATAACGTGGATTTGCCGGATCATGACTATCCACCATGATATTACCGGGATGCATGTCCGCATGGAAAAAACTATGCTTGAATACTTGGGTGAAAAAGATTTCGACCCCCATTTCTGCCAGTTTTGCCATATCCACACCTTTCGCGATTAAACCTTCAGTATCGCTAATAGGCGTGCCATAAATACGTTCTTGAACCAGGATATTAGGCTTGGTCAGCTTCCAGTATATCTTGGGGACATATAGTAAGGTGGTGCCTTCAAAATTGCGTTGCAGTTGAGAGGCTGAAGAGGCCTCGCGCAACATATCGAGTTCATCAAAAAGGTTCTTCTCAAGCTCAGCTACGATCTCTCTGGGCCGTAATCGTTTTCCCTCAGACCAGTATCGTTCAGCAAAAGATGCCAAGGTATACAACAAAGCAATATCACGCTTGATAATGGGCTCTATGCCAGGACGAACCAGTTTTATAACGACTTGCTCACCACTTTTTAATGTAGCTGCGTGTACTTGTGCGATGGAAGCTGAAGCAAGCGGTTCAGGTTCAATATGAGCAAATAATGTCTCAATGGATTCTGCTTCATAGGCTTTATCAATCAGTTGTTTTGCTTGCTCAGCGGGAAAAGGTGCTACTTGGTCTTGAAGTTTAGCTAATGAATTGGCTATGTCAGGCGGCAAGAGATCGCGACGCGTTGATAACACCTGTCCAAACTTTACAAAGATAGGTCCTAAGTCCTGTAATGCCAGTCTTAATCTTTCGCCTCGAGGCAGTGTCGATTGTTTATTGCGCCAGCGATGTGGCGATAAAAAACTGAAATACCGAAGCGGACGCAATAAATGGATTGCTTTGATCACTTCGTCCAGGCGATGTTTTGCCAGGACGTGATTAATTTGAATCAGCCTGGATAACTGATTAGCCTTCATTAATGGCTCCTTACATGGTTATGACTGCGGTCAAGAGACAATGTCAATACTCTGTTTTCAACCTGTTTATTCGTGCTTCAAGTCGATCGATATCCGCAGTTAACCTGTCCACATCATTCATAAAGTCATCAATTTGAATCTTGTCCGGTAATATGTGCGCTTCTTCACGAAGGTACTCGGAAAGTGACATAGATAATGAACGTTGAGTTGCATTCAGCCATGAGAAACTGTGTTTAATCGCATAACTAAGCGGTTGGGCG
>NZ_DIAC01000129.1:31669-35312 GCF_002414625.1 Methylophaga sp. UBA5088
ATAAGCGGTTGGGCGATAACGTCACCAGTTACGTTGGCTATTTGTTGTTCCCAATCAAAATCGAAACCATCCAGTACGTCTTGTAATTGTTTAGCGAACTGAACATTACCGTGAATATGGATTTCATTAGAAAATAAATGCTCAGGCTGCTTGGCGAGTTTTAATAAACTCAAGGCTTTCGCAGTGATTAATAAGTCAGCGTTCTCTTCATCGTTATGTGACAATTTGACAGTAGATTGATGGAAGGAGACATGCAGATATTGCTGCCAGTCTTCAACATGGATAACGATGACGCGATTTTCGAAAGCCTCAAGGCGCTCACACGTTTCAGGATCCTGTTTTAACCCCTGATTGATGGCAAACTCGATAGGACGCAATAGTGTAGTCATGGGGTTAGAACTTGTAACCACGATGAAGTGAAACGATGCCAGCAGTCATATTGTGATATTCGCAACGTTCAAATCCTACATTTTCCATCATCTGTTTCAAGGTCTCTTGGTCTGGGTGCATACGAATAGATTCAGCCAAATAGCGGTAGCTGTCTTCATCACCAGTAAATACTTTTCCTAGTTGTGGCAATATCTTGAAGGAATAGGCGTCGTAAACGGGGGCCATCCATTCAGCAGGTTTAGAAAACTCCAAGACCATCAGTTGACCGCCGGGTTTGAGAACCCGATACATTGAAGCTAAGGCTTTGTCTTTATCCGTGACATTACGCAAGCCAAAAGCGATGGTAATACAGTTAAAACTATTGTCAGGAAAGGGCAGAGCTTCTGCATTGGCTTGAACATACTCGATATTACCGACAATACCGTCATCTGTTAGACGGTCACGACCAACATTGAGCATTGAGGCATTGATATCGGCTAACACCACTTTACCTGTGTCACCAACAAGCTTGGAAAATTTCCGCGTCAAGTCACCTGTTCCGCCTGCGATATCCAGAACTGTAGCTCCGCGCCGTACACCACTGTTGAGAATGGTAAATCGTTTCCAGAAACGATGAATGCCAAGCGACATCAAGTCGTTCATAAGATCATATTTACCGGCAACGGAGTGAAAAACCTCAGCTACATGCTTGGCTTTTTCGGCAGTGGGCACTTCTTTGTAACCGAAATGCGTTGTCTCTTTAACTTCCATAACGTGACCTATTGTTATTGGCGCTGGTAACCGGCTTTTTCGAGCCGGTTAAGATAGTCTTGCCAGAGGGATTCTTGATGCATGGCAAGTTCGTATAAATAATCCCATGTATACAAACCACTGTCATGACCATCATCAAAAAACAACTTTAGCGCATAGTGACCTACGGGTTCGATTTTATCGAGACCAACATTTTCTTTACCTGTTTGCAGAACTTCTTGTCCGGGACCGTGCCCACGTACCTCTGCAGAAGGTGAGTAAACGCGTAAATATTCAGCGGAAAGACGATATTGCCTATCGCCATAACTGAGAGATAGGCACTTTGATTGTTTGTGCAAGGTGATGTCTGTTGGTAATTGAGTTTCTGCCATTAAAGCATTCCTTACAGAATATAGCGTGATAAGTCTTCGTCTTCAGCTACAACGGACAGTTGTTCATTGACATAGTCTCTATCAATGACGACGGAGAGATTCTGTTCACTCCCTGCTTCATAAGAAATGTCTTCTAACAATTTCTCAAGCATGGTGTGTAAGCGTCGTGCGCCAATATTTTCGGTTTTCTCATTCACTTCCCAGGCAAGTTCGGCAATTCGTTCGATACCGTCGTCGGTAAAACGAAGTTCCACTCCCTCAGTAGCCAGCAATGCAATATATTGCTCGGTTAATGAGGCATCAGGTTCGGTCAGAATGCGGACAAAATCCGCAGAAGAAAGTGCATCAAGTTCGACGCGTATGGGTAAACGACCCTGAAGTTCAGGAATAAGATCAGAAGGTTTGCTCAAATGAAAGGCGCCAGAGGCAATGAACAAAATATGATCGGTTTTTATCATGCCGTATTTAGTCGAAACTGTACTGCCCTCAACCAGAGGCAATAAATCCCGCTGAACGCCTGCACGGGAGACATCAGCGTTATTACCACTCTCACCACGACCGGTGATTTTATCAATTTCATCAAGGAAGACGATGCCGTTTTGTTCGACACGCTCCAGCACATCCGCTTTCAACTCTTCTTCATTAATGAGTTTTAGAGCTTCTTCTTCAGCCAGTATGCGCATGGCATTACCAACAGTAATCTTGCGTGTGCTCTTACGGTTTGTTCCCATGTTCTGAAACATTTCCTGAAGCTGACTGGTCATCTCTTCCATGCCCGGTGGAGACATGATTTCTACACCAACATTTGGCGCATTCAGTTCAAGTTCAATTTCGCGATCATCGAGCTTACCTTCGCGCAGCATTTTGCGAAAACGTTGGCGAGTGGCTGATTCATCTTCACTATCAACATCGCGTGCTGGTCGCAGTAAGGCATCTAAAATGCGTTCTTCTGCAGCATCTTCGGCTTTTGTTTTAACTGAGGATATTGCCGATTCACGTAACATCTTCATCGCAGTTTCAGCGAGGTCGCGAATGATTGATTCAACATCACGGCCAACATAACCCACCTCAGTAAATTTTGTGGCTTCGACTTTAATGAAAGGGGCATTAGCGAGAGCGGCAAGTCGACGAGCAATTTCTGTTTTGCCTACACCCGTTGGGCCAATCATAAGAATGTTTTTTGGCGTGACTTCATGTTGAAGTGAGGCATCTAGTTGTTGGCGGCGCCAGCGGTTACGCAAAGCGATAGCCACCGCTTTTTTTGCCGCTTGTTGTCCGATGATGCGTTTATCAAGTTCGTTAACTATTTGTTTTGGCGTTAATGATTGCATGGTAGATGTCAGTTTGATTCCAGAGTTTCGATTGTAAGATTGTGATTAGTATAGATGCAGATATCAGCGGCAATATTCAACCCTTTCTCAACAATTTCTCTCGCACTGAGTGACGTGTTTTGCAATAAAGCGGTCGCAGCAGCTTGAGCAAACGGACCGCCAGAACCAATAGCAATAAGACCGTGTTCTGGTTCGATCACATCGCCATTACCAGAAATAATCAGTGATGCTTCTGCATCGGCGACAGCGAGTAAAGCTTCTAAGCGCCGCATCATCCGGTCAGTGCGCCAGTCTTTAGCTAACTCAAGTGCACTTCTAGTTAAGTTACCTTGATGCTTTTCAAGCTTTGCTTCAAAGCGTTCGAACAACGTAAATGCATCTGCGGTGCCACCGGCAAAACCAGCAATCACTTTACCGTGATAAAGACGTCTGACTTTGCGTGCATTGCCTTTCATGATGGTATTGCCAAGACTCACCTGCCCATCACCACCAATGACCACTTGGCCGTCACGGCGATAGGAAAGGATAGTCGTACCGCGGTACTGCTCCATAGAGACTCCTGTTTGATTTTTTAAAGTGTGACAAATTTATAGAACGCAATAGTATACTATTCATGCTTTTCTACTTCAGTTAATCATGAATAGATTTAGCCATCTCGAGTACAAAGACAGCAGCTAAATAAGAATTACTGATTTAAGTGTTGACATTAGTCTCGGTTTTACGGAAAATGCCACGTCTTTAGTGGAGGGGTTCCCGAGTGGCCAAAGGGATCAGACTGTAAATCTGACGGTTCTACCTTCG
>NZ_DIAC01000129.1:35526-35774 GCF_002414625.1 Methylophaga sp. UBA5088
GTGGGTTCGATTCCCATCACCCGCTCCATTTTTTGGAAGAATTTAGGCCCGCATAGCTCAGTCGGTAGAGCGCATCCATGGTAAGGATGAGGTCATCAGTTCGATTCTGATTGCGGGCTCCACAATTTGTCTTAGGCAGGGTGTTCCTGCCTGTTTTGATTTTTTGGCTCAATAAATTTAGTGCCGGGGATACTACTCATGTCTAAAGCAAAATTTGAACGTTCTAAACCCCACGTCAACGTGGGCAC
>NZ_DIAC01000073.1:0-822 GCF_002414625.1 Methylophaga sp. UBA5088
GGTCGGTGGTTCGAATCCACTCGTGCCTACCAGATATTCAAAAGCGCTTAGGCGCTTTTTTGGTTTTTAAGGCCCTTTGTATCGGCCACAACCAGGACTTCATATGATTTCAGTAACACTTCCCGACGGCTCTCAACGCCAATTCGATCATCCCGTGTCTATCCATGATGTTGCCGCTGATATTGGTACTGGCTTAGCCCGTGCTGCATTAGCCGGTAAAGTTGATGGCAAGCTGGTTGATACGTCATTCGTCATTGAACAGGATGCTGAGGTAGCCATCATTACTGAGCGTGATGAAGATGGTCTGGATGTCATCCGTCACTCTACATCACATCTAATGGCTCAGGCTGTAAAACAGCTCTATCCTGAAGCACAAGTCACCATCGGTCCGGTGATTGAAGATGGCTTCTATTATGATTTCTCATATAAAGAAGCGTTTACGCCGGATGATTTAGCTAAGATCCAGAAGCGTATGGAAGAGATCGTGAAGCAAGATCTTCCAGTGGTTCGTGAAGAAATCTCTCGTGATGCGGGTATCGAGTTATTCCGTGATATGGGTGAAATCTATAAAGCTGAAATCCTGGAAGATATTCCGCAAGGCGAGACTTTATCTATCTATCGCCAAGGTGATTTTGTCGATTTATGTCGTGGTCCTCACGTACCAAGCACAGGTAAGTTAAAAGCCTTCAAATTGATGAAATTGGCGGGTGCATACTGGCGTGGTAACTCTGATAACGAAATGTTACAACGGGTATACGGTACTGCCTGGCAAGATAAAAAAGCCCTTAAGGCTTATTTACATCGTCTGGAAGAAGCTGAAAA
>NZ_DIAC01000073.1:1007-4635 GCF_002414625.1 Methylophaga sp. UBA5088
AACTATATTCGTGACGTGTTACGCAATAATGGTTATCAGGAAGTGCGCACACCTCAGGTTGTCGATCGCACTTTGTGGGAAAAATCAGGTCACTGGGATAAATTTGGCGATATGATTTTCAGTACCCATTCAGAAAATCGTGACTATGCCGTCAAACCAATGAACTGTCCTTGTCATATTCAGATTTTTAATCAAGGTCTGAAAAGCTACAGAGATTTGCCACTACGTATGGCTGAATTTGGTTCATGTCATCGCAACGAACCGTCAGGTACTTTACATGGCCTGATGCGTTTACGCGGATTTACCCAAGATGATGCGCATATTTTCTGTACTGAAGATCAAATTCAGTCAGAGGTCGCCACTTTTATTGATTTATTACACGAGGTTTATGCCGACTTCGGGTTCAATGAAATCATCGTTAAATTATCGACTCGTCCTGAAAGTAGAGTAGGGAGCGATGAGGTATGGGACAAGGCTGAACATGCCCTAGAACAGGCATTAAATGCCGCAGAATTAGACTGGGACCTACAGCCAGGTGAAGGCGCATTCTACGGACCAAAGATTGAATTCTCATTAAAAGATTGTCTTGGCCGTGTGTGGCAGTGCGGTACTATTCAGGTTGACTTCTCAATGCCTGGTCGTCTGGATGCGACATATGTCGCAGATGATGGCAGTAAACAAGTGCCAGTTATGCTGCACAGGGCAATACTTGGTTCTTTAGAAAGATTCATCGGTATCTTAATAGAAGAGTATGCTGGCGCCTTCCCAACATGGCTTGCACCTAAGCAAGTGGTGGTGATGGGAATCAGTGATAAACAATCTGAATATGTCAGAAATATCACCAACAATTTGCAGAAACAAGGATTTAGAGTCGATTCGGACTTGAGAAACGAGAAGATTGGCTTTAAAATACGCGAGCACACTTTACGTCGCGTCCCCTACTTGATTGTGGTGGGTGAGCGTGAAGCAGAAAATAATGCCGTGGCAGTACGCACTCGAAAAGGCGAAGACCTAGGTGCAATGCAACTTGAGGACTTTGTTGGCTTGCTACAGAAAGATGTTGCGAGTCGCGGTCGAATAATTATAGAGGATTAGAACATCGCTACAGATCAAAAAAGGCTGAATGGAGAAATCACAGCCAAAGAAGTACGATTAACAGATTCTAATGGTGAGCAAGTGGGCATCGTTACGCTGAAAGACGCGTTAGAACGAGCCGAACAAGCTGATCTGGATTTGGTGGAAATCGCGCCACAAGCGAGTCCACCAGTATGCCGTATCATGGATTACGGCAAGTTTTTGTTTGAAGAAGGCAAGCAGAAAGCGCTAGCTAAGAAAAAACAAAAACAAATTCAGGTGAAGGAAGTTAAATTCCGACCTGGAACTGAAGAAGGGGATTATCAGGTAAAACTACGCAACCTGATACGTTTCCTAGAAAGCGGGAACAAAACTAAAGTCAGCCTCCGATTTCGTGGACGTGAAATGGCGCATCAGGACTTGGGTCTTAAACTACTTGAACGAGTTGCAGAAGATCTTAAAGAACTGTCTAGCGTTGAACAACGACCTAAGAAAGAAGGGCGTCAAATGATTATGGTTTTGGCTCCAAACAGTAAAAAATAACTATATAAACTTTCAATGCGGAGTTGTTAATTCAATGCCTAAATTAAAAAACCATAGTGGTGCTGCTAAGCGTTTTAAACGCACTGGTAGTGGAAAATTCAAGCGCTCACAAGCTTTCACTAGTCATATCCTGACCAAAAAAAGCACTAAGCGTAAACGTCAATTACGTTCTACTCTGACAATCTGTAAAGCAGATCACATGTCAGTTCGTAAAATGTTGCCAAACCTGTAATTGAGGGAGTTTTCTAATGCCTAGAGTAAAACGCGGCGTCACAGCACGTGCTCGCCATAAAAAAGTTCTTGACCAAGCAAAAGGGTATTACGGTCGTCGTAAGAACGTATACCGCGTAGCTGTCCAAGCAGTCACCAAAGCAGGTCAATATGCTTATCGTGACCGTCGTCAGAAAAAACGTAATTTCCGTACTTTATGGATTGCACGTATCAATGCTGCTGCACGTGAGTGTGGATTGTCTTACAGCAGAATGATCGATGGTCTGAAAAAAGCTTCTATCGAAATCGATCGTAAAGTGTTGGCCGATATCGCTGTACATGATGAAGCTGCATTTGCTGCACTTGCAGAAAAAGCGAAAGCTGCACTGGCAAACTAATATCGTCGGTTTATTGATTAAACCTACGTGTTTGCATGTAAGTAGAAAAGGGCCGCCAAAACGGCCCTTTTTTGTTTCTGAATATTGTTCCTCAGGTGGGGGTAATAATGGCTGAACTGGACACACAGTTAGAAGCTTTAAACGACATTGTTGAGTCTGCGAAAGCAGCAATTGCAGAAGCGAATGATAATCGGGCTTTGGATAACGTTCGCGTTGAGTTTTTGGGTAAGAAAGGCAAAATCACGGCTTATCTGAAAGGATTAGCCAATGTGGGCGTTGAAGAGCGACCTATTATTGGTAAGTCGGTAAATATAGCTAAACAAGATGTGTCAGCGCTCATCGATGCCAGAAATAAAGCACTAGCTGAAATTGCAATGGAAGCTGCTTTAGCAGCAGAAACTGTTGATGTGACTTTACCTGGTCGCAACAGCGAGGTGGGTGGTTTACATCCCGTCACTCGTACACTACAGCGTATAGAACGTTACTTTAAGAATATTGGTTTTGATGTGGCGGAAGGCCCCGAAATCGAAGATGGTCATCATAACTTTACTGCGCTTAATATTCCTGAGCATCACCCTGCTCGTGCTATGCATGACACATTTTATTTTGACGCAGATAAATTATTAAGAACACATACCTCACCGGTGCAAATCCGTGTGATGGAAGAAGAACAGCCACCTTTACGTCTGATTGCCCCGGGCAGAGTGTATCGTTGCGACTCAGACTTAACCCACACACCGATGTTTCATCAGATTGAAGGGTTGATGGTGGATGAAAATATCAGTTTTACTGATCTGAAAGGTATCTTGTCAGACTTTCTGCAAGCATTCTTTGAAAAACCATTAAAAGTACGTTTTCGTCCTTCGTATTTTCCGTTCACCGAACCTTCAGCTGAAGCAGATATCGAGTGCGTAATCTGCGGTGGAGAAGGTTGTCGCGTATGTAGTCATACCGGTTGGATTGAAATACTTGGCTGCGGCATGGTTCATCCGAATGTATTCAAACACGTCAACATTGATAGTGAAAAGTATCTTGGCTTTGCGTTTGGTCTCGGTGTCGAACGTATGGCGATGCTGCGATACGGCGTCAATGACTTACGTATGTTCTTCGAAAACGATTTACGTTTCCTGAAACAATTCAGTTAAGCGACGAGATAAGACAATGAAGTTTAGTGAAAAATGGTTAAGAGAGTGGGTAAACCCTGCACTTGATACAGATGCATTAGTTGATAAACTCACTGGTGCTGGTCTCGAAGTTGATGCCGTAGAAGCTGTGGCAGGCGAGTTTTCAGGCGTCGTTGTGGGGCAAGTGACCTCTGTCACACCGCATCCGGATGCCGATAAGTTACGTCTCACAAAAGTTAATGTGGGTGGTGAAGCGTTACTGGATATTGTTTGTGGTGC
>NZ_DIAC01000114.1:0-5183 GCF_002414625.1 Methylophaga sp. UBA5088
TTTGTAAATAATTCATTCACCTTATTTATCATCATGATCTAACCTTGCTTTTCTAGTTTCTCTGATGATGTGGTGGAATTTTTTTATTGAGTTTAGGAGTTTGAATTCTCTAGCTTTATCAAGTAAGTCCTGGTCAACTTCAAAGGTACTGCTCAACAGTTGGTCAGCACCTTTTCTCTCATTCAGTTCAAAGTGGACTGTGTCTAAAATCGGATCTTTAGTATTCGGTAGTGGTGTTTGCTTGGGTTTCTGGCCACTGTCTACTCGTGCCCAATAGCCAACAGGCGGTCTAGGAATATGATGCTTGATGCACTTCTTGGCTAATCCCTTATCGCTCAGATGAAACTCTTTCGCTAATTTGCTCATCGGCTTTGACCAAACAAGCTCATAGAGTTCAGTTCTGGTCATCTCAAGTCTTTCTGTCATATCAGTACCTCTTCAAAAGTCAGAAGTTCTAATGCAGATTACCCGCCCTCAAATTGTAGAGGTGGAAAGTATTCAGACCACTCCCCCTGGATTAATAAACCAGACTCTAAACAAAACGGAACAACCCATAATTTAAGATCATCTGAGTAATTAAATTGACCAACAGGCAAAGTAAAACCTGAATGCTTTGGATAGATAAGCATCATGTGGCCTTGTCCTAACTGGTAACGATAACCATAAGCAAGCATTTGATACATGTCTGCCTGGCTGACACCGTATTTATTCTCACTGGTATTCAAGCTCTCGTTAATCAGCTTCCACTTCGTATCCAGTACATGAGAGGTTTCGCTCCCCCACAAGAGAATATCTGGCTTTAATTGGAACCACCTAGTTGGCTCGGCTCTTCCCGATGGTTGATGACTGACAAGGTATTTTGACTTCGCCTGTTCTTGTAATCTTGCTGGGCTGCGAAGAGACTTTCTTAGGCATTGGACCACATACTTTTCGAACAACTGCTCCATAGGGAAAAGTAGCGAAATGCCTCTGTGATTGCCTTTCTGAAAAATAGGGTTCAATTTCTCCAAAACGAGCACGCACCATGGTTTGATGTCAGTGTATGCCTGCATTAATTTTGAATGAGTCCATGACTCTATGAAATGCAGTGGTTTGGTCAAGGACTCAATGTCTTCCAAATAGTGATTAAGCTCATTCGCTAGACGCCAGTTCTCGTTGTCCTTTGTGACTTTTAGTGAGTATTCTAGTGCCGTCTTGATGAGTTGGTTTTCTACTCTATTGGGTGAGAACACATCGTGACGAATATGGAATTGATGCGCCTTGTTAGCAGGCTGACGCTGTTGGCGAGCGACATCCAACTGACCGCGTAGGTAATAGCTTTCTTCTTCTACACGCTCATAATCAAATCTGAACCCGAGTTTGACGAGCTTCTTTAATTCACCCAAAAACTGAGCCAATATCCACTCATGAATCGGGCGGTCCGTTCTCATCAGATCCGCAGGTCCTATCTCACGACTAGGCAAGGCAAAGACTGAAAGTAGCATTCGTCTTAATAAAAGACGGTCCTTCTCTATATCTGAAGAACCTTGGCTAGTCTTTGGTAATACCTCTATTGACTCACCATTTGGAGTTTCTATGTAACCTACAAAACTGCCAAGCTTCAGAGTATCAGGAGTTTCATATTTCCAGACTTTCGCAGATTGTTCTGAACCTCTTAACTCCCTCGTTATCCAATTAAAGGTTGTCTCTGAGATCAGCCCCAGATCAATTGATGGTACATGCGAAATGCACTTAGTCAGCCTCGCATATTCTCTTACCTGCACAGGCATAAGGACTATTTAAAAATACCCAAGTAAGAGCGCGGGTTTGAGAAAGCTGATTTATTTATCAGATATCGTCGATCCTGAAGCGTATCAAGGACTTTGTCACTGAAAAGCTTACCAAGATCACTATCACCATTTTGTAGGATGATGAAACGTTCATCCTCGTTTTTATCTATGTCGTTAAGCACCCAACTGATTCTTTCCCAATCTGCAAAAAAGTACTCCTGAAGTAAGGGGATTATTTTCTTCTCAAAAATGTAAGCAAGCTTTTCTTCTTTCGAGGAGCCGTCGGATTCTCTTAATGGCCAAAAATAACTGTGTCCGATGAGGTGGTCTCTATCCAAAAGAACATCGATCCGATTATTGATTGTTCTAAGTAAATCGCCAACCTTGAAACCGTAAACTTCAACTTCATCCAGTAATTCTGGTGCTGGCATGAGCTCAACAAAAGAAAACCTTCTTCTCAAGGCGAGATCGATGTGAGCAAGCGATTTATCTGCAGTATTCATTGTTCCAAGCAAATACAGGTTGGAAGGAACAGAGAACCGCTCTTTTGAGTATGGAAGCAGAGAACTTCTGACATCTTCCCCATCCATGCGTTTATCGGCCTCAATGAGCGTAATTAGTTCGCCAAAAATCCTGGAAATATTGCCTCGATTAATCTCGTCAATGATCAAAACATAGTTTGGCTTTTTAGAATCATGGCGCTCAACAGCAATCTGATACCCCTGTTCATGAATGGCATTTAAAACACCATCCCAATTCATCCGGTCTAGGGCATAAACAGTTTTCTGAACAAGTCTGGATCCTTGGTTTAGCTCTTTAATATCCAGCTCTATATCTTTCAGGAGCCAATTGACCGGTCTACAGTGAGCAAATTGAGTCTCTCCAGGATTGCTCTCTGCATCCTCATCAAAGAAATAATCACCTGTCACAACACCGACCGCTTGAATCGTTGATTTGTCTCTCAAGCAGAGGAGTATGTCACCAACCTCAATATCTTCAGAAAAGTTTCGAATCGTGTTTTTGTTCTGCTCAGAGAGCTTTTCCCAATAATCAATTTGCTCAGACGATCGCTGTTCTGTTTCTAATGAGAGATCTCCCGTATCATTCCAGCCGATTCTAGCCTCACCACTGTTGAGACAGGCTGTTCTGATTGCATGTTCATCTTTTTTCCCGATTGATATTTTCCAAATCTTTGGTGTTGCGGAGATGCCTAACTGCCTACCTGAATCAGTCGCCTTACTTGCTTTTTCTGCTATTCGTTTGAAAACACCATTTTCAATTTCATAACTAATATTTGAAGATTCTTCATCCGTTTTAGCTCTGATCCCTTCGATGAAATCCTCATAAGAAAAGCTTTGATGAAAGGTCGTAAAAGCGATTCTTCCCTGAAGGACCAATTCGTCATATTTCTCTTTGATCTCATCCCTGGGTGCTGGCCCTTTAACCATGCCATGATGCATCAATTGCTCATACCAATCCGGCTCAGCTAATTGAACGGCAAGCTCTGTGGTCGCATAAGTCTTACCCGTTCCAGGGGGACCATAGAGAATTTGATTCAATTCTGCAGGGAGATTTTCCTTAGTACTCGCTTCCATTGTTGTTTCCTTGGTGATTTTTTCTTCATACCAATCACAAAGCTGTTCTAATTGTTCCAGTGAAGTCACTGTCAGAAGATATGCATCATTGCCTATAGAGAGTGATGGTGCTCTTTGCTTGAGATGATGATTTCTGCTTTTCTCTGGCATGTAATGCTTTAACTCACCATCAAAAATAGACTTGCTGGGCATCTGGGAGAAAAATATCTTTGCACTTCTGGATGTTTTGGGGTCAAGCGCAAGCTCTTTCCCATTTTCCAGTTGTACTGCAAATATATGTTGAGTGGGTTTTGGGCTGTCAGGATACCGATCTATGAGGTGGCTGATCGCACTCGCCGCATTAAAAGGATTATTTCTGTTCTCCAGCCAGGCTTCCCTTGAAATCTCAGGAAATGATTTATCTGGAAATCTATCTCGAACTTTGTCCAAACACTCAATGTAGGATCCCCAGCTCTGATTAGGTTCTGGAATGGAGTTTTTCTCCAACCATGGTCGTGTCTGACTGTCTATTGGGAGATAGGTCTCAGGGTAGGCATAAAACAAACATTGGGTTAACTTTGCGAAGCCAGTATTGGGTACTGTTAGCGCTTGATCAAAACGATCGGCTCCAATATCCCTGGTTTTGGCTTTGAAAAAAACTTTCCAGAGAGTCTCCACCATATCTGGTGTTCTTGTTCTTTTATAAGGGAAGAGCCAGGCCCTTAATGCTTGTGCTGAAGGGACGCCATCAAAATCTTCTGGAGCTACAGCATCGAGATTCAATTCTTTAATTAAGGATTGAAAAATTATTAGACGCTTTTCTTCCCCTTGTTTCATCAGCATGGCGAAGAATGTGAATGGATCCATTTCCGATAATCTGGACTCTTGTTCAGAGTTGTCTCGGTCTATGAGTCCGTTTTTCACGCCAACAGACTCAAGAGTATCGATAAGATTTGATTGATGGTCTTGCTGCGTTTCCAACCATTCAGAAAGAGCACTGAAAGCTGGAATCCATGTAAATTTCGACACGTAAATCCTTATACATTTGATGAATCAGGCTGAAAGCTTACCAGAAACTTTTTCGCTCACCACATAATCAGGCCAATTTTTTACAACTGACTTTTCCCCTGAATCAGTATCATTTCTTTGATGAGATATGAACCCGAGTACGATAAAGCTTGGTGGACATTTATCGGAGAGAGAGGTGTGATTGATGCCTGTGAGTCGTTTACATTAAAGGTTCATTTCCTCAAAAGCTTCACCCAGAGTTTTAATATTCCAATTACGCTGCCGCAACTTGTCTTTATCCCGGTAGGTCATCACGACTCCCTCCATGGCAGAAGGCCAGGCTAATTCCAACAGAACTACTTCACTTCCCAGTTCCACACGGTATCCGACCTCCGGTAATTGTTTTCCTTTTTTTTGGTAGAACATGAGCAGTCCATGCAGTGAAGAATCTGACATATCGAGGACTGTTGACCAAGTCAGTTCATCTAGTAGGCCTTGCTCTTTTCTAAGTAAGGTTATAGTTTGCATATCACTTTGCTTAATAAACATTTGCTCATGGAGTGGCTGTTTACGATGACAGTCAATGCAAAGTGCTTGCAGGTTTTGTTCTTTGTTATTGTGCTTGTTTCCATCCATATGGTGCGTATGCAACAGCTTTTTGTGTGAATTTAAGTCCAGGCTGCAACACTCGCAAATGAATGATTTTTGTTTTCTGTAGGCTTCAGAAACGTCTTTCCAATCTTTGGTATAACCAGTTTTGTTGTTATTTGAAAATTTCTTGGGCAAGTGAGGAAAGACCGTGCTGTAGGTCGAAAAAAAATCATCAATCGTA
>NZ_DIAC01000114.1:5310-13043 GCF_002414625.1 Methylophaga sp. UBA5088
AAAAAAATCATCAATCGTAAAATTTGAAAAGATTTTCCATTTGCTTGAACTGTTACGGTAATTTTCGTAATTGAGAAAGGCCAGACAGTTTTTACAAACTTCTAGCTCTACCTCATCATCAACGTCTTTGCCTGTTATTTGTTCGGTACCAAAGACTCTAAACAACCCTGAGAGATTATTCGTGACGCTGTATCTGTCAAACCGATTTTTTTGTCTCATTGACTTGAGCGTTTTGCAGTCAGCCACATGAAACTTCCTGCCTTTAGATGGATCCTCAATAACTTCACTTATCCTGAAGCTTTGATCAGGTATGAAAAGTAAGACTTGCCGTCCTTCTACACTCAATATTCCCTGAGAGGTATCAAGCTCATCGAGTGTAATTGATTTACCTTCGTTAGAGCTCAACTCCTTATCGATATCAAACTCTATGTCATCAGTTTGTGGGTTTAGGTGAAACTCATTTACGATCTCAGCACCCATTGCACTCACAACTTTCCATAGATGGGATAGGTCTACATCGAGTTTCACGCATCCACTTCCAATATCTGCTTGATACGAATATCAGCGTTAGTTATGACTCTGAAAGTGACCCTTCGTGATTTATCTTCATTCTCCACACCGTTTTCATAAATGGCTCTGGATGAGGAAAGACCAACTGCGGCGATGTTCTGTTTAATCCAGGGCTTGTATTTATCCTCCAATTCGGTGAGGTTGTATACATAATCGAGAACTGAGCGAGTACGACCTTGTGATAGTTCCATATTCAAGAAGTAAGCTTCGTTATTACTGACAGCGTTATTCCAGATACTACTTGTATGACCTTCAATCCTCACTTCATTGATCGATTCAGAAAATTTATCCAAAGTCTCCATATACCTTGGGAAAAAATCACTCAGGATGTATTTGTATTCTTCTTTCAAAGCAATTTCGCCGTTCTCAAACAACACATCCGGTGATTTGAAAGTGAACGTAATTGTTTCCTTATCAATTTCTGCATTCCATTTATCTATGTCATTATCAAACTCCCCCATCAAGGCGTCGTATATTGCAACTTGTGTGTCCTGATAGGCGACCGCTACTTTTTTTATTTTGTCTCTCTCAATGAATGCATTCCTCATTAATGAAATAGCTATGAACAGAAATACAATCATCAGCCCAGCCATCAAATCTGATACTGACAGCCAGTGAGAATCTTCAGTGTGGGATGAATCGTTGTGTCCACTCGAAAACATTAGTATTTACCATTGTTGGCTACGACACTTTGCATTTGTCCCACTAACTGTTGGTAATCGTTAGTGAACTGTCCGCTAATACTTGTAAGAGCCCTCCCCATCTCCTGCATGACACGGTTAACTTCTTCCTGCATAGTTCTGTCAATCATACTCACCTGTTTCTCAACTGATTCCCCAGTATCGTTGAGAGACTTTTGTATTGTCTCAGATAGACCATTCAACATCTTTTGCGCCTCTGATGCATGATGGCTTGTGGTGTTTCTGATGGACTCATCAAGTCTGTTCTGAATATCTTCAATCTGGTCACGAAATGCTTGTGATGTTTTGTTTGTCTCGTCAATCACACTCTTACCAGCAGATTCAATTTGAGTGGTAATGGCTTTTGAGCCCTCTGATATATCTGATATGAGAACTCTTAACTCTGAACTAAGATCCCGAATAGAATCTTCCATGAGCTCTTTTGTATCAGAGCTGTTTTTACTGATGTAGTCTGAAGATGTCTGCAGTGACTCATTGACGCGTTGACTGTTATCTACGAACACTTGAGCACCATCATTTATGGCTTTTTGTAATTCTGCACTGCTCTCAGTTAATCCCTTGGATAACTCACCAGTTGCATCATTGACTCCCTTCAAGGTGAGGTCAATCTGATCACGGATCTGAGGTACAGCATCAACAGCTCTATCACGTATGTCTTTGAATGCCTCCAAATGCCTAGATAACTCCTCAACTTGGGTCTGATTAGTTTTAATAATCGTATCCAGATGTTTCATGTTCGACGGAATATTCTCGGTATGAGTCTCTATGCTGGCGACGGATGTCTGAGTAGCAGTGATTGCTTTAACACCATTGTCGTATTGCTCGCGCATGTCTTGGAGTTGGGCTTTATAGTTTTCTTGCCACTCAACTAATTCATGCACAGCCTGGTTTAACTGTTTGAAATTCTCACCAAACTGCTCAACAAGATTATTGTTAAAGTCTGTAATAACTTCTTTTAATGCACTTATAACTTGCTCTGTGGCAGATTTAGACATCATATCTGCAAAGTCTTGAAGCTTGATCCAAAGCTTACTCTCGAACTCAGAAAAAGCCTCGGACTGCTTTTCTACATGTGTGTCTATATTTTCTAAATTCTTGAGAGCAGCTTTACTATTGTCGTTGATGTCAGAACGCATAAGCTTTAGCTGTCCAATAACACTACTCTCACTCTCCTCACCAATTGTGCGGGATAGGCTATCAAGGGATTGCCCCTGAGCTTCTATAGCAGCGAGTACTTCAGCAGGACTGACACTATCAGAGCTTCTTTTCGTACTTTTTTGAAACGCCATTATTATTGGAACAGCGACGCCTCTATAAATTAAAGACCAAGTAATTCCCCAAAGACTAGTGATGAATGCGGTTTTCATACCGGCCAATAGTTTTTCGATGCTGCCATCGATATTGGCTATTTCAAATCCCATCAGACCAATGACTATCCCGACGAACGTACCGAGAATACCCATACTCGTAAGTAGTGTAGGAACGAAGCTTGTATAGTTACGGAGTCTCTTAAATACCAGTGCGACAACAGCAACAATAAAAGCTGCGAGGATGGCATAGAGAAAAAATGAGGTTACTCCTGCAATTTCTAGGGAACGCAGGAAATTTTCTAAGTGTGATGACATTAGCCATTCCTTGATGAACTGTTACTCAGTTACCTGAATGGCTAGCTATCCTGTCTTTGCAGAGCGCCATCCTAGCAATTAAAAATGTTAACTCTATCGCAATAGTGACTGTGACACAATTTCAGCCACTTTCCTCATTGCTTACTTTTAATGATTGAATAGTCACCGATTTGCTAGACACCTTTCAGCCATTCAAAATGGCAATCAGAGGGGTGCAAATGAGCAACAAACGTTATCCCTGAGAATTTAAAATCGAAGCCGTCCGTCAAATCACAGACCGAGGTTACTCAGTAGCTGATGTATCACGTCGACTTGGCGTCACGGCGCATAGCCTTTACGCCTGGCTCAAGAAGTAAGGTCCGGAAGCACCACATTTTCAGCAACAAGCGGATGCCGATGCTGATATAAAACGCATCCAAAAAGAACTGAAACGCGTTACAGAAGAGCGAGACATCCTAAAAAAAGCCGTTGTAGATTCAACCTGTCAACGCAACACGTTTTTCAAACGATTCCAGCGTATTTGGCCGGTCAGGAAATTGTGTCGGTTGCTGGATGTTCACCCCAGTGGTTTTTATTCCTGGCTCAAAACACCCAAATCAAGCCGGGCGATAGCTGACCAGCGGTTATTAGGGCTTATTAAACAGTTCTGGCTAGAGTCTGGTGCGGTGTATGGCTATCGAAAGATTTACAGCGACCTACTCGAATATGGTGAGCATTGTGGTCCGAACCGCGTGTTGCGTCTGATGAAACAGGCAGGCATCAAAGCGCAAGTTGGGTACAGAAAACCTCGCTCATCAAAAGGTGACCTGCCCCCTGTCTTTAATCGAATCTCAGCTTAGTAATGCCCGTGGTTTGTGAATTATTTTTCTCGAGTCGATTGGCCGCAGCAAACTCCAATGGCGTTTGATAGCCAAGGGAAGAATGCGGTTGGTTTTCATAATCTCTCCCAGAGAGTACTTAGAATGGATAGAAATATCTCTACAGTGGTATATCAGACTCGATTTTTTTCCTAACGGTTGAAATAAACATTTTTCTTCAAATATATCGGCACGTTATCCAACATCAACTTTTCTGAAACTCTCAACGATTAATCTCATTTTTTATGAAATTCGATGTAATATTTATGAATCGAAAGTGACGTAACCCTTTGATTTATATATTTCTCAACGCTGTCATTATCTCAACTTATCTGAGATCCAACGAAAAAAGCCGACTTTTATGTCGGCTTTTTGTTTTAGTGGTTGCTAATGGAGTCTGACATGATAGAAGCTTTGTACGGAGTTGAGTTTGAATCAAACATGAATGATGCTGGGTATGGAGTTGTAGTACTAGAAACTGAACGTATTCTTGGCGGAGATTCTTCATTTGTTTTTGTAGGTAATTATAAGCTCGAAAACGGAATAATTAAGAATTAAGGCCGAAGTCAAATGTACTAATGATAGAAAAATACTCCAATCTATATTCGGTGATATTGACGAATTTACGTTAAGCTTATCGGGAAAACCTCAACGTAACGAGTTCATTCTTCAGGGATATATGATTGAAAATCCAGCAATGAAAATTGGAATCAAACTAACTCGAAGAGCAGAGCTCCCTTAAGCTTTTCATATGGAATGGGAGCTATTTACCAAACTTATCATAGCGATGGCTGCTATTTTTACCGCAGGCAAGGTTTTATTTGATGTTTTTCTTGTGGAAAGAACAAACTACAGGGAAGAGTATAAATTTGCTAAAGAGTTTATAGATGAGACAAGTAAAGAAAATCTCCATCCATATACTCTAGGCAAGGGCTATCAGGCAATTGCGGGAACAACCACAGTAAAAGCAAATGAAATAGAGTATATTTTATCTCTCGAAAATCCTATCCAATGCATCAATGATTTTGTTTTATCCAAGCAACTTTTTGAAAGATCGGATACAGATGATGATTTTAAGCTTATATTTAAAGACAAATATAAATCTGACCTCTCGAGAGATTGGAGAAAGAAGATGTACTTATTTCTATATTTTATCTTGGCATTTGGAGCGTTATCACCCTGGATAATTTCATCGGCACTTGAATTAGAAATTTCAAAAATTATTTCTTTATTGACTTTTACTGTGCCTGTACTTGGTTTATATGCATGGATGTCACTGCGAGCATATAGCAAGCTCCTTCGAGGTGAGCATATTTTTAATATCCAACAACATTCTTCAGCCCGTAGGTTGGGTTGAAGAATGAAACCCAACAAACACGCCTCAAATATCTAAACAACTCTCATATCATCAAAATGTTGGGTTTCGTTATCACTCAACCCAACCTACAATAATGGTTACTTTTTGTTTCACATGGATGGTGAACAATGCAATATCGACGCAGCTTTGTGGACGGTGGTACCTTTTTCTTTACGGTCACTTTATTGGAACGCTATAAAACGTTATTAACGGATAATATCGTTCTGTTAAAACAATCTTTCCAATACGTCAAACAAGCTCATCCATTTAACATCGATGCCATTGTTATCTTGCCCGATCATTTACATACCATTTGGACTTTGCCTGAAACTGATGCTGATTTTGCAATGCGTTGGCGATTGATTAAATCGACATTTTCGAGAGGCTTGCCCAAGGATGAGCATATCAACAAAACCCGGCACTCGAAAAATGAACGCGGTATCTGGCAACGTCGATATTGGGAACACTTAATTCGTGACGAAAAAGATTATATAAATCATGTTAACTATATTCATTACAATCCGGTTAAACATGGTTATGTCAATCAAGCCATCGATTGGCCTTATTCCAGCATTCATAAATTTGTTCGTGATGGAATAATTGATAGAAACTGGGGATATGATGAGAGTGTTGATATGAAAACATTTGGTGAGAGAAATTGAGTTTTATACCCTCCTTAGACATGTTGGGTGTCGTTATCACTCTACCCAACCTACAAACAAACATTGATATCTTTCGTAGGTTTGGTTGAAGCATAAAACCCAACAAATGCCCCCTCAAATAACAACAAATTACTTAAATCATAACTTGTTGGGTTTCGCTATAGCTCTACCCAACCTACAAGTACGTTATTTATCTTTTCTAATTAGATAACTATCTAATAAAGGCCAGATTTCTACTTTGTTGTTATATAGAGCGACTTTCTTATCATTGGCTGAGATAAGAATGCCTTTTGCAATCACTAGATTATTTTTACTGGTATCGAGCAAATAAGTGCAGCGGCCAACTTTTTCTTCACTCTGGCAACCTGATTCTACAAATATTTTCATTTGTTTTTCGGCATCTTGCTGGCCTCGTTGATAAGAAAATCCCACCAAAACTAATACGATTGAAACAATAAAGATGGGATAGGCTAACCACGAAAAAAGTTCATTAATCATCCCTCCTAATTGACTCCACTGCCACCGAGTGATGGTTAATATTTTTCTACCTTGATTTTCCTTGCTCAATTCTTCAAAGAACCAATCTTTACCATTTTCTTTAGCATGTCTTGCAAACAAAATTGCTGCTACACCACTAACCACTAGAAACACAAAGAAACCAAGAAAATAAGGCCATTTAGAGAGTAACCACCCTGCACCTAAAACACCGATGTACCAACTTTCTACCAAGACATCAGACATGTCTTTATCTATGAGTTCGTGACTTAATCCAAATGCAAAAATATGACCAATATGATAACTAAAGCCAGACAACAAAATACATGGCACAACTAGCGCTACCGCTGTTGCAGCTAACTTTAATAATCCCTCAATCTTTTCCATACATATCCCTGTTAAGCTCCACACACTTTTATATATTTGCTAGAAAGCCAAGCATAATAAATACAAGATAGGTTTGTATATTTAAAAGTGCACAAATCAAAGAGCGTGGCTTGGGTAGAAGCATGAACCCCAAAGAGCCTATCGAGGTAACGTCACTTGATCGAAGGTATGAGTTTTTCCCTGATTACTGCACGCATCTCAAAATAGCTGAATTAGATAGTATGCTAAACGCTTTTTAATAGCGGACTCCACATATGAAATGGCTACCTTCCCTTCTGGTAAGCATCCTATCTTCATTTCTCATCACCCAACAAGCACAGGCAGATACCGCGTTACGTTTAAACAATCCTTGTGAAGTGGCTATTGGCTATCTACTAGAGCCTGAAGCGGTTAATGAAGCTGAACTTCGTTCGGTTGTGTCAGCAGCTTTTCAGTCTTTACCTGTGACATTAGCTGAGCGTGATGATGCGAGATTAATTGTTCGGGTTGAGGAGCATGCTGGTCGTTTCCTGCTCTATGCAGACTTTCATCGACATGTGTTTTTTCCTGTTGATGACTCCATACAGAGTACATGGGGCTATGTATGGGGACGTTACGCCAAAAATATTATCAACGTCCGTGACATCAATGATGATTTAGCCTTTTTTATGCAAGAGTTTTTGCATCATTACCAACGGGCAAATAATCTCGACCACTGCTCTTGAACTCAATGAACAAAATTCAAGCATTGAAATAGCGAGACCAAAACCAACTTGAATTGTTCAATAATAGTATCGATATGAAAAACCATTACTGGAACTCTATGTTGGCAGGACTTTCACTCAGATGACTTTCCAAATATTTACTTAAACTTCAAGCCCTTTTTCTCAAGAAACGCTCTCATATGTGGACGCATTGGCTTGCTCATCATCGTGGCTATTTGATGTGTCCAGGTTTCATCACGCGAACCACTGGATCGGTTTTGATAGTAGGTTTTGCACGTTTCATTGTACTGTCCAAGTTCTAATTCATCTTCTTGATAAGACTCTTCTTTCAAAACGACATCGACAGGTAGCCTAGGCTTTTGCTCAGGCGCTGCA
>NZ_DIAC01000114.1:13118-17801 GCF_002414625.1 Methylophaga sp. UBA5088
CTCAGGCGCTGCAGCCGGATGACCAAGACACATGCCAAACACTGGATAAACTTGCTCAGGAAGATTAAGCAGCTCAGACACTTTTTCAGGGTTATTACGAATACCGCCAATAAAAACACCGCCAAGGCCAAGCGATTCTGCAGCTATCATCGCATTTTGTGCAGCTAGACTCACATCTACTGTAGCGATTATGAACTGCTCGGTATAACCGGAGACCATTTCCATATTCTCATAAGCACAGGCAGCCTGGTTGCGTTTGAGATCAGCACAAAACACTAAAAATACCGGGCTGGTTTTCACCCAACTTTGTGATCCGGCTAGCTCTGCCATCTGCTGACGTGTTTGTGGATTTCTGACTCTTATAACCGTGTATGCCTGAACAAAGTTAGATGTGGCTGACCAGCCAGCTGCATCGATAATCTCACGTACCACTTCATCACTGACGGGGTCCGATGTGAACTGCCGAATTGAGCGATGATTTTTTAGCAATTTAATTGTGTCATTCATGAAACAGGTATCCACTAATAATGAGAGTCTTAATTAAAGGTGTGGGATTACTCTATTATTTTCAACTAAGAGACAGAGTAAATAGACTAAATGCTCTCATAAGGATACAGGGGGAGAACAATAGCCAGAAAAGTAATGCATTTTCATGTGTAATTAATCACTATCTCACACAAGCCAGACTTCTGACTTATGTGTATTTGTGAATGTGCGATAATAACGCTGAAAAATTCAACAGCTTACAAACGGTAAATTTCACCCTCTATGACCGCAGATTACAGTCACCTTACCCATATCAAGAGTATAGATGAGCTTCATCTTTACGAACTGATTCCTACTGTGGTTTGGATTTTTGATCTTGATAGACATGGCTGGTGGTGGGGAAATGACGCGGCACTGACTTTTTGGGGATTGAGCACCGTTGATGAGCTGGTCCATAAAGATTTATCGGGTGATACCCAGGGTGCACGAGATAGAATTCATCAAACCTTTGAATTAGCCGCGAAAAATGGTCTGAGTATTGACCCGTGGACGACCTATCCTAACGGTAAAGCTAAAACACTGTATATGTTGCATAAAGCTGTTTTAATCGGCCCTGAACGACATCGCGCCATTATCGCCTATGTGAATGAACAGGTTGAGCTCGGGGAAACACCTGAAAACTTGCTACTCGTTGAAGCGATGCGATATACAACGGTATTGGTAAGCACGTTTACTTTTGCTGGTGACATCGTTATCGAAAACCCAGCTGCAACAGAAGCCTATAAACACATCATTCCACAACAACTTGATAGTGATAAAAATGCGTTCACTGCCCGCTTTGAACATCTAGAAGAAGGCATTGAGCGACTAAAAGATGCCACTGAAAAGCGGGTTGGACGGTGGACGCATATGATGAAGACTAGTGAAGGCTTACGTCAGCATACGCTGGATATACGCATCACACGCCACCCATTAACGGCAGAGTTTTTAATGTTGGTCACGGAATATGATGTGAGTGAGCTGCATCAAGCCTTGGACGCTGCAAATCAAGCTCAAATTGAATTAAAAAAACAGGCACATTTCGATGCTATTACTGGCCTGCCTTCACTGCATTATTTACAACAACATGCCACGGACTATTTAGCTAAAGCTAAGCGTCAGCAACAACAAATTGCCGTAATGTTCTTAGACTTGGATGGCTTTAAATCGGTCAATGATACTTGGGGACACAATGCAGGTGATCAGGTACTGAGGAATGTGGCACATCGCTTTAGCGGTTTATTACGCCAGGCGGATCAGTTAGCACGTATTGGTGGTGATGAGTTTGTTATTATGATTGATGATCTCAAGGATCGTAGTGATGTGGAAACTGTGGCTCAAAAACTGATTGATGGGTTAAAGCTCCCCATCGACTTCACTTCCTCAGACAATGAAACCAGACAAGTCAGCATAGGTGTCAGTATCGGCATTGCTTTTTTTCCTGAGCATGGCACAACTCTGGATAATCTCCTCAAAGTCGCTGACAGTGCAATGTATGATGTCAAACGTCAGGGTAAAAATAATTTCTCTCTAGCGAAACCAACCTAAGGCAAGTTTGTTTTGATAACTCCCCTGTCCGTCTGACAACTGGCTCACCATAACAAAGCTCTCCTTATTTCTTTTTGTGTTTCTTTGCTGACTGGACGACCGTGTAAATCTGATACAGCACATAAGGAAGCAACCCTAATATCAACGCTTCTACGCCGCTTAGTTTTTCACCTGCCAGAATCAGCACGATGATGAGTAATAGCCCAACAACACCAAGCTTGAGAAACTTGATGGATTCTTTCGCAAACACCTTCCGCATTTTGCTTCCTTTTTCCAATAGAAATGAAGTACCTGACGACACAATTATTTAGTAAAACACAATGTTCCTTTATGGCTTTTCAGCATGCAATAGTCAAGGAATAAGACATAACAGTCTGGCATTATTTGGGTGACAGTCCCTCACTTCATTCGCATTTGTTTTACAATTCACTTCACCTCATCAACCAATTGAAACAAATCGTATCATTATGTCGGCCCTAAAATATTTATCAGGCTACCCTGCCCCTGTTCTAGATCAAATCAGTGCCGCCATTTCAGCGAAAACACTCGGTCAATATCTGCTTGGCAAATACCCTGATACACACAACATCAAAACCAATAAGTCTTTGTATGACTATGTTATAGATATGAAGAATCGACACTTGCGTCAGTCTAGTCCGCTCAGCAAAGTGCTTTACGATGACAAGTTGGATGTACTTCATAATGCTCTGGGTTTACATAGTTATGTATCACGTGTTCAGGGCAGTAAATTAAAAGCGAAAAATGAGATGCGTATCGGCTCGGTATTTAAGACGGCACCCGAGGCATTTTTAAATATGATTGTGGTGCACGAGCTGGCTCATTTAAAAGAGAAAGACCACAACAAATCCTTTTATAAACTTTGCACCCACATACAACCTGACTATCATCAGCTTGAGTTCGATGTGCGGGTCTACCTTACCCATTTAGAGATATTTGGCGATCTATATTAGTGTTTTATAATTCTCTAATAAAGTGGTTTAATACTCAGACATGACTCAACAACTCCTCCCATCTGAATAAGTGAAAGACTAAGAAACATTTAGATTCTTCACTTTCAGTAAAGATTGTAAATATTACAAAAAGGTCATGATTTTTAGTTGACAACCTCAATAAACATATGGTTATTTAACCATATATTTATTATGTGTATTAATAACATACTCGTATTTTCGAATACGATTTTTTGAGGTTTAAAAACCGTGCCAGCGAATGTTCAAACCGGACAAGATAAAAAGAAGTTATCAATAAAAGTCCACGTATACCTCTTATCAGAAAACACGTCCTATTTCGTTCTCCCAGTGAAAGCATCGAGGTCATTTTCTAGCAGCCTGAACGAGTTTTAGTCAATGACCTCAACGATATCAACCGCCTCTTCAAAGGTAGATTTGAGTGTGCTTTATCTGGGCAAAGATAAGCCTTTGGAGCATAAAATTCGTCGTTATCTTGGTTCTCGTATCAACCTTTATCTGGCTGCAGAGGATTATGAAACTGCCATAGCGTTATATAAACAGCATGCCATCGACACTATCGTTGCCGATACCGCTTTTCTCAGAGGTATGCCGAACTGCGCGATACATCAGTTTCGACACTTCAATGACAACGTCAATATCATTTTACTGAATGAGAATCATGACATCATATCTTCGCCATTCGAGTTACCTTGTTTAGCCCAGCAACAATGTCCACTGAAACCCGTCAGTTTTGACAAGCTCTCAGACTTAGTCATGGCTGGCCAGAAGGAGTCTGATGAAAATAATATCGTTAATATTACTTCATCCGCTTTTTTTCATAGCTCAGTGGCTATGACAATCAGTAGTCATGACAATAAAATTATTGCTGTGAATCATGCCTTCACACAAATTACAGGCTTTCAGGAACACGAAATTTTGGGTAAAAACCCACGAATTCTCAGTTCAGGTAAACACGATAAACAATTCTATGAAGACATGTGGGCTGCACTTTCACACGACAAGAAATGGAATGGTGAGATTTGGAATAAACGCAAAAATGGTGAGTTGTTTCTGGAATGGATAACTATCAATGCCATTACTAACAGTGCTGGTGATATCACACATTACTGCTCAATCTTCGCCGATATTACCGAACGCAAAGCGGCAGAAGAAGCCATTTGTAGATTGACATATAACGATCCGCTAACAGAGCTGCCCAATCGTCGTGCGTTTATGGAACGCCTTGAAGAACATCTATCACACTCCAAAGCTGACCAGTCATTATTCGCTATTTTGTTTCTGGATCTTGATAACTTTAAAGATATCAACGATACCTTAGGACATGATATTGGTGATGCCGTCATCAAAGAAACCGCATTACGTTTGAAAACCTGTATTCGTGAGGATGATCTCATCGCTCGCTTAGGTGGCGATGAGTTTACGGTTTGTCTGACAAACCTGAATACGGCTGATGACGCCAGCACTGTTTCTCAAAAACTATTAGATGCCATGACATCCCCTTTCATCTTAGAAGAAGAAAGACTCTATTTCTCGTTTAGTATTGGTATTGCCTTATTTCCTGAGCACGGTGAATCAACTCAAGAATTACTCAAGCATGCTGACCAGGCTATGTATCATG
>NZ_DIAC01000114.1:17869-19246 GCF_002414625.1 Methylophaga sp. UBA5088
TGACCAGGCTATGTATCATGCAAAATCTTCTGGTCGTAATAAATTCTCCTTTTTTGATCTTTCCATGGAGCAAAACGCGCTCACAAAAACAGAGATAGTAAAACATCTTCGAAACTCAATAGGATCTGAGCAGTTCTCTATACATTATCAACCGATTGTTAACCTTAAGACCGGCTTTATAGATAAAGCTGAGTCTTTATTACGCTGGACACACCCAGAACTAGGTAATATCACGCCTGATGAATTTATCCCGATAGCCGAAGATATCGGTCTGATATGCGAATTAGGTAGCTGGGTATTTCGACAAAGTGCCTCTCAAGTAAAAGCTTGGCAGGAAAAATATATCGATAGCTTTCAAGTCAGCATCAATATTTCGCCAAAACAATTTCAAAATGAATCTTGTGATCTAGAAGAGTGGACAGATTTCTTATCACAACAAGCACTTAGCAATACCGCCATTTCCCTGGAAATTACGGAAGGCGTGATGATGAATGAAGGACCGATGACTGAACAGCGCCTCAACATGCTAAAACATGCAGGCATTGAAATTTCTCTGGATGATTTTGGGACCGGATATTCTTCACTAGCTTATTTGAAAAAGCTGAATGTAGATTACCTAAAAATTGATCGGACGTTTATTCAGAATATCCACCTCAACCTTGATGATCAAGCTATGTGTGAGGCCATTGTCGTGATGGCACACAAACTCAATATCAGAGTCATTGCTGAAGGCGTTGAAAACGAAGCACAGTTAAACTTCCTAAAATCGATTGGCTGCGATTACGCGCAAGGCTATTGGTTTTCTAAACCCGTACCGAACAAAGATTTCGAGCTGTTACTAGAGAAAGATGGCGCCTCTATTCACTAAGGTTATCAAAGTAGGAGGCTTAATTACTGCTGGAGTAATTAGTTTGTGCGTGTTTCCACATGTAGAGCCAGTTTAAATACAGCAAGCCCTGACAAACTTAAAAACAGTCCAACCCAAACAGGTGCCACCCAGCCCATTTGTTGGCTAATCACAAATCCACCTAAAAAAGCGCCTAATGCATTGGCGACATTAAATGCTGAATGATTCAATGACGCAGCTAATGCTTGAGACTCTCCTGCTACGTCAATTAAACGGATCTGTAATACCCCTGCTAAGCCTGTCACCGTGAAACCAATCAAAAACAAGGCGGCAATCGCTGAATATAGCTGCGCCATACTCAGGCCAGCAATAATAAATGCGATAGAAGAACTGACCAGCACGGCGACAATCGTTTTATTCAAATGTTTATCCGCTAGCCAGCCAGCGACTAACCCACCAATGACCATACCTGTACCAAACACAGCTAGCGCTATAGGCACGACTTTGATACTAGCCCCCGTATATTCGGT
>NZ_DIAC01000023.1:0-5015 GCF_002414625.1 Methylophaga sp. UBA5088
CTGGTACCTGTAACTCTAAATGATGGATCGGGTTTGATCTTGAGTCATCAGATAAACGCGTATTCTTGATCACTTCTACAGAGAGTGGACTGGTTTTTGAGTAGGTTGATGTACGGATTTTATGACGGCTTTTTGTGAGTACTTCGCTGTTTTTCGTCATATTCGGTAACGTTGGAAGACAGTAAGTAATCCATTCTTCAGCTGTTTCTTCAAAATCAACATCACACTCTACACATTCAGTAAATGGTGAAGCATTGAGCTCACGCAATCTATCATCAATTGTGATGCCGGTGAGACAGAAGTGATCGTATGAACTGTCACCCAAAGCGAGTACAGCATAGGATAGATGAGAAAGGTCTTCATTAAGGTGTATTAGCTCATCATAGAACGATGCGATGGGCTCAGGTGGTTCGCCATCGCCATGAGTACTACACACAATATATAGCTGATTAATCTGTTTTAGTTGCTTGAGTTTGAAATCCGCCAGGTTAATGAGTTCTATTGATTTATTATGATGAACTGCTTTTTCATAAAACTGCTGAGCAATACCTTTGGAATTGCCTGTTTCTGTTCCATAGGCTACAACTGCTCTCTTTTCAGTAGCTATGCTTTTATCTGTAGTAGAAATATCTAATAAGTTATTCGCTAACCATTCTGTTTGTTCATTAGACAAACGCTTTAGAAGGTTTGCTACAGCCTCCCACTCAGATGTTGTGAATAATGATGTAGCTAAGTTTTGCATGAAGTGTGTTTCTAATCGCTGTGAATGTTGAAACACATTATGGAGAGAATGTTTAATAATATATAATGAATATTATCTTAATTTAATATCAAAAATATTCATATGGATGTCAGTTTAGCCAGAACCTTTCTTGAAATTGTCAGATCGGGAAGTTTTATCTCAGCAGCAGAAAAGCTGCATGTCACTCAAACGACCGTAACGGCTCGAATTCATAACCTTGAGGGACAACTTGGGTGTAAATTATTTGTTCGAAACCGCTCCGGTGCAAGTTTGACTTCAAATGGTGTCAGGTTTGTTGAACATGCTACGAAAATGGTGCAATCGTGGGAGCTGGCGAAACGTGATCTGCCTTTACCCCAAGGAGTACAAAATGTACTCAATATTGGCAGTGAAGTGAGTTTATGGAGTCCGCTTGTCTTGCAATGGCTAAATGCACTCAATATCACTGAAAGTGAAGTGGCTATAAGAACAGAGATTGGTGAACGTCAATCGCTTATGGAGCAACTTGAGAATGGTGTTCTAGATATTATTTTGGTTCATCAACCTGAATATTGGCCTGGCGTTCAGGTCGAGCAACTATTAGAAGAAAAACTCATCCACGTGAGTTCCGTTGATAATCCTCACCCATATGTCTACGTGGACTGGGGAGATGACTTTAGACGTCAACATGATGTGGCTTTACCGGAACATGCACGAGCACAACTCACTATTAGCCTTGGACCATTAGCATTACATTACATTTTAACAAACGGTGGAAGCGGCTATTTTCGAACACGTGTGGTTGAGCACCATATAAAAGCAGGACTTTTAAAGCACAATGAACACTATCCTGAGTTTACTTTTCCAGTGTATGTCTTATACAAACAAGCAGATAAACAACGGTATAGCGTACAAATTGATGCCCTGTTTGAATCATCGAAAATTGAGTCACCCTGGTTGCCATAAGTAAAGCATATGCACCAATCACTACAGCACCCTATTTGTCGGTAATAATCGGCCAATAAGTTTGAAGATATATCTAGTGATGATGTTAATTATGGTGTTGTATATATATTTGTTAGGTCTATGGAAATTGAACGTCATCGACGCGAGAAGCATGGCCTGAACTTCTACAAAAACAGGCTAATCACCGTTGTAGTAATACAATTTAGTCAGAGGAAAGAACGTGTCCGACATCGCTTTGATTATTGATGCAGTGGATGGCATATACACAAAACAAGTTGTCGCGAAGTGTTTTGTAACAGCTGATTTTGATTTCACATCAATGGTCGCTATAGCCAACTGAAGTAAAAATCAGTAAATAGCCTGTTTTGAGATTTATATCTTAAAAATAAAGTGCTAAGTGTAAAACTATTGATGCTTCAGAGGAGAGTATTAAAGAAATTACCAAATTGGCTTATAGCAGCAACCTTCTATCAAACTCGTCAATTTAGCAGGTAAAGAATACGAGTCGACATAAATATTGCTGAAATAAAAAAACCTCAAAGAGAGACTCTTTGAGGTTTTATATATTCTTTGGCTCCCCGAGCTGGACTCGAACCAGCGACCCAATGATTAACAGTCATTTGCTCTACCAACTGAGCTATCGGGGAACAGAAAGATGGCTATTCTAGTGGCTTGACCTGTATAGGTCAAGCCTAAATTTGAATAATTTTTTATGCAATAAATTCAGCAATACGAATCAGTGCGTTACGAAGGTTTTCTTCGCTGGTCGCGATTGAAAGACGAATGTGGTTTTTCAATCCGAACGCAGAACCAGGCACAACAGCTACGCCTTTTTCTACTAATAGGGCTTCGGCAAAATCCATATCGTCCTTCAGTTCAGTTTTGTTTTCCAATACACCGGCGATGCTTGGGAAAACATAAAACGTACCGTCTGTTTCTAATGAATCCACGCCAGGCATTTTGTTTAATTCAGAAACGACATAGTCATGACGTTTTTTGAACTCAGCTAACATGGTTTTAATGCATGACTGATCACCGTTCAATGCTTCTACGGCTGCTGCTTGTGAGATAGATGCTGGGTTGGATGTGCTTTGCGACTGTACTTTTTTCATTGCAGCAATTAATGGTGCTGGGCCAGCTGCATAACCAATACGCCAGCCAGTCATTGAATACGCTTTGGAAACGCCATTCATAACCAGTGTTCTATCATGTAGATCTGGGCAGGCATTCAAAATATTGCAGAACGGTTCGTCAGCCCAGTAGATATGTTCATACATATCATCAGTGGCGATAAAAATGTTTGGATGTTTGCGTAACACTTCACCTAGTGCTTCCAGCTCTTTCAGACTGTAAGCCATGCCAGTTGGGTTAGATGGGCTATTGATAACGAACAGTTTGGTTTTATCTGTGATCGCCGCTTCTAATTGTTCTGGTGTGATTTTGAACTGATTTTCCTGACCGGCTTTGATAATTACGGGTACGCCGTCAGCAAGCAGTGTCATATCCGGGTATGATACCCAGTATGGTGCGGGGATGATGACCTCATCACCTGCTTCAATGAAGGCTTGAGCCAAGTTGAAAAAGCTTTGTTTACCACCGACGGAAACTAGGACTTGATTCGCGGCATACTCGAGCCCATTATCTCTTGAGAACTTTTTGATGATGGCATCTTTCAAATCTGCTGTGCCATCTACGGGCGTGTATTTTGTTTTGCCGCTGTGGATAGCTTCAATGGCAGCTTGTTTGATGTGTTCAGGAGTATCGAAGTCGGGTTCGCCTGCACCCAGACCAATAACATCTTTGCCCTCGGCTCTCAGCGCCGCAGCGCGTGCTGTGATTGCCAAAGTCGGAGACGGTTTGATGTTTTGAACACGTTGGGAGAGCTTGATAGTCAAAATCTTTCCTTCATTTAACACGGTAAATTGATAAATATCTCAATAATATACGCCAAACATAATCGATGCTAAAGACGTATGAGTAAACATTTTCAGCTAGTCAGCGAATTTTCTCCTGCCGGGGATCAACCAACTGCAATCAAGACTTTGATTGAAGGCTTGGAAAACGGTGAAATGTGGCAAACCCTGCTTGGGGTAACAGGTTCTGGTAAAACGTTTACCATTGCCAATGTTGCGCAAGCTCTGGGGCGGCCGATGATGGTTCTGGCCCCTAATAAGACCCTGGCCGCGCAATTATACAGTGAGATGAAAGATTTCTTCCCCAATAATGCGGTGGAATATTTTGTCTCTTATTACGATTATTACCAGCCGGAAGCGTACGTACCATCCTCAGATACTTTTATTGATAAGGATGCGTCGGTCAACGAGCAGATCGAACAGATGCGCTTGTCGGCAACCAAAGCTATGTTGGAAAGACGTGATGCGATTATCGTATCAAGTGTGTCCTGTATCTATGGTTTGGGTGAAAAAGATGCATATCTTGAGATGGTGTTACATCTGGTTCAGGGTGATGTCATCAGTCAGCGGGATATTCTGCGACGTTTGACCGAGTTGCAATACAGCCGTAACGATGTCGAATTGCATCGAGGTACTTATCGGGTGAGAGGGGAGGTCATTGATATCTTCCCGGCAGAATCTGAGCGTGATGCAGTAAGAGTTGAGTTATTCGATGATGAAGTCGAACAAATCAGCTACTTCGATCCTCTGACAGGTGAAATTCTACAGCGGGTGAACCGCATTACCATTTACCCGAAAACGCACTATGTCACACCACGCGATAACCTCTTAAAAGCCGTCGATGCCATCAAAGAAGAGTTAAAAGAACGACTCGAACATCTCAATGCTGACAATAAGCTGGTCGAAGCACAACGTTTAGAACAACGCACCCGCTTTGATATCGAGATGTTGCTGGAGCTGGGATATTGCAACGGCATTGAAAACTATTCCCGCCATTTATCTGGACGTGGGCCGGGGGAAGCACCGCCAACCTTATTTGATTACTTGCCTGACGATGCGATTCTGGTGATCGATGAAAGTCACGTGATGGTGCCGCAGATAGGTGCGATGTATAAAGGCGACCGCTCTAGAAAAGAGACCTTGGTCAACTACGGTTTTCGACTTCCTTCTGCATTGGATAATCGGCCTTTGATGTTTGAAGAATGGGAGAAGTTAGCCCCACAAACGATTTTTGTTTCGGCGACACCGGGTAAATACGAAAATGAACACTCCAGCACCATCGTCGAACAAGTGGTTAGGCCAACAGGACTGGTCGATCCACAAGTCGAAATTCGGCCTGTTGGGACACAAGTCGATGATGTCTTATCTGAAATTAACAAGCGTGCTGCTATTGGAGAGCGCGTATTAATTACCAC
>NZ_DIAC01000023.1:5161-5871 GCF_002414625.1 Methylophaga sp. UBA5088
GCGCGTATTAATTACCACGTTAACCAAACGCATGGCAGAAGATCTGACCGAGTATCTACGTGAGCACAATGTAAAAGTGCGTTACTTACATTCTGATATCGATACCGTAGAGCGGGTAGAAATTATTCGTGACTTACGGCTGGGTGAATTTGATGTGCTAATCGGTATTAACCTACTACGAGAAGGTTTGGATATACCGGAAGTCTCATTAGTAGCAATACTGGACGCTGATAAAGAAGGTTTCCTTCGCAGTGATCGCTCTCTTATTCAAACAATAGGTCGTGCAGCAAGAAACCTGAATGGTCGAGCTATTTTATATGCCGATGAAATCACGGGCTCTATGAAGCGCGCGATTGATGAGACTGATCGTCGTCGGGAAAAACAGATTGCCTTTAACGAAGAACATGGCATTACGCCACAGGGCATAAAAAAAGCGATTCGAATGGGCATGGATGAGGCTATGTCCAAACCAGCCAATGATAAATATGCCGCAGAAGTCGCTGAAGAGCAGGCCAAGTATGTCTCACTCACGCCACAGCAACTGGCTAAACGAATTCAGCAGATAGAAAACGCCATGTACAAACATGCGCAAAACCTTGAATTTGAAGAGGCTGCCAAGCTACGTGATGACTTGGAACATCTAAGGAAGATAGCCTTGGGTCCGGCCGCTGTTTAAAGGGCTTGCAATCTGTCAGTAGCTGCGTATAATT
>NZ_DIAC01000024.1:0-639 GCF_002414625.1 Methylophaga sp. UBA5088
ACCAGTAACGCCACAGTCAGACAAGAAGTGAGGAACTGCAATAGAGTGCCGTTTCTTACTGCAGACACCAGATATAAAGCTAATGCAGTATTCACTAATAACCAGACACTCAACGGCCCTGAATAGGAAGTGAAATAGACAATCCCATAAGTGCTGATGATGACCAGTAATAGACTCGACATCGCAGAGAGAAAAGTGACGTTTTTCTGCGGTGCTAATTGCTTAAGACTGTATTCCTGCAACACATCACCTGCACTGAGGAACATATAAGCTTTATAAAGTGAATGAGAGATTAAGTGAAGTAATGCCAGCTCATATAACCCTAAAGCACATTCAATCAACATTAATCCCATTTGGGCACAGGTTGACCAGGCCAGTTTTACTTTAATACTGATACGCGTCATCATGACTAAGGCACTGATGAGCGTACTCAAACCAGCAATAATAAGCAGTACCCATTGTGCATCAACACTAAACGCAATCAATGGTGCAAAGCTCAGTAATAAAAAACCACCCAGATTGATAATTCCGGCATGCAACAAAGCACTAATCGGCGTGGGAGCCTCAACCACTTGAATTAACCAGCCATGTAGCGGTAACTGAGCACATTTAATTAAGGCGGTGATGGCCAGTAAGATA
>NZ_DIAC01000024.1:788-3254 GCF_002414625.1 Methylophaga sp. UBA5088
TGGCCAGTAAGATAGCCGCTACAGTCTCTGCGACACCCAACTCAGCAGCCGATGCCGATGTCAGGTAGTACTGGCTTATTTCACTGAGGTAAAACGAACCGTGTTGTGTATATAAAAGAACAAATGCTGAGAGTAAGCTGAGCTCAGACACTCTCGCTAAGATGAATTTTTTATGGGCGGCTAGTACAGCGCGAGGTCTGTCTGGATAAAATAATAATAAACGATGGAAACATAAACTGATGGACACCCAGCCCAGCCAGAAAATCAACAGATGATTACTGACAATCACTATGGATACAGAGGTAAGACTTAAAAATAGCCAACGCCAGTAACGATGTGTTTTTGTCTCACCGGATAAATAACGCTGAGAAAACTTCACCAGCACAATAGTCATAAAGCACACGAGCAACAGCACAATCAGATTGACATTGTTCATGGCCAGTAAGGCGTGTGAGTCTTCTGGTTTTTCTATATGACAAACAGTGATTAATATGGCGGAGATGACAACAGCCACCGAAATAGATTTAAGAATGCTTTGACGGGTGTTGTCACTGAGTCGACTTGCCCCGGATAAAAGACTAGCAATGGCTAAGGTTAATGGAATAAGCGCTGGGAAAACGGCTGTCAGTTCAAAATTCACACACATACCTCCTTAAGATGGTGAAAGTATGGCAAATGCTTTAACATAAATAAAATAGATATTTATTAACAAATAAATAAGTTTTAATTAAGTATGGCAAAAATAAACTACCATCATCTTTATTATTTCTGGCGCGTTGCCCTGTCTGGCAGTATCACCAAGACAGCTGAAGAATGTCATGTTTCACAATCGGCATTATCACAGCAAATCAAACAACTCGAAACCACGATGAACGTCAAATTATTCGAGCGTGCAGGCAGACAACTTTTATTAACGGATATGGGCAAAAAGATTCTGACCTATGCAGATGAAATTTTTACGACAGGTGAAGAGTTACAATCCTTTATCAGTAAAGGCGGTACAGCGACACAAAAACACATCAAAATCGGTGTACTGACCACCCTGTCCAGAAACTTTACTGAGAGCTTTATTAGCCCCTTACTTCAAGAGCCCAATGTCAGCTTTACACTCACCACGCGAGGCATGACCAACCTACTCAATGGCCTCAGTAGTCATGAACTGGATCTGGTGCTGACCAATCGCTCTGTCAGCCAACAAAATGATGATGCCATCTGGCAAAGCCAGTTGGTCTCGAGACAATCGGTATCTATCATTGGTCCGGCAAAACACAACCCTAAAAAAACCTTTCCACAAGGTTATGAAAAACTGAAATGGGTGCTGCCTACCAAAATCACTGAAATTCGTTCGGCTTTTGATGCCTACTGTGCCACGCTCGGGTATGAGCCGGATATTATTGCCGAAGCCGATGACATGGCGATGTTACGACTATTAGTACGTGATACCGGCGCCATTACTGCCCTGCCTCCGGTTGTCGTCAAAGATGAAATATCCAGTGGCAATTTGTCTGAGTACCAAGTGTTACCCAATGTCTACGAACACTTTTACGCCATCACCATTAAACGGACATTCGTACCTGAAATTGTGACCGACCTGCTACAAAAGAATATTGTGGATTAAGGTTTCGCTCACTTAACCAAGACTTAACCTCCTGATTGTTACAACTCATCATGACATCACGGTCTTCTATGCTGTTAATAGATAGCCGCGGTGCCTAGCTTCTTTTTTCACTTTTTACTTAAGTGAATACCAAACATCAGGAGGTAGATATGAAGCGATTAATACCTTTACTACTGTCATCAACACTGATTTCTGGTGCAGCCATGGCAGATAACAATACGATTAACGCCGCTTTGGGCGGAGGTATTGGGGGTGCAGTCGGTGCTGCAGTAGGACACGAAATGGGAGGTCAAAACGGCGCTATCTTGGGTGCTGCCATTGGTGGCGCTGTCGGGTCAGTTGCCACCAGCAAGGTCTCATCAAACCGGTATCGTGATGATCATCACCACCGTTATCACAATGATCACTACGATAAAAAATACTGGAAACACAAACAAAAAATGGCACGTTTAGAGTCCAAATACCGTCAAGACAGGGCTCGAGAATATCGCAAGTATCGAAAAGCGGTTGAACATCAACATAGAAAATACCAACATGACCGGTACTATTATCATAGTCGTTACTGAGAATGCGATAAAAACAAAAAAGCCCCGACATTCGGGGCTTTTTTTATTAAATGATGACGCTTAAACAAGCTGGGACAGAATGGCGTTCAATGTGGCACTTGGACGCATAATCGAATTCATCATCTCATCATCAGGCAGGTAGTAACCGCCCATATCAACCGATCTACCCTGTACCTCATTCAATTCGTTCACAATGGCAGCTTCATTTTCAGCCATGGCTTGAGCGACAGGTGTGAATACCGCTTTTAACTCGGCATTGTCTGTTTGCTCAGCCAGTGCTTC
>NZ_DIAC01000024.1:3423-13022 GCF_002414625.1 Methylophaga sp. UBA5088
CTGTTTGCTCAGCCAGTGCTTCAGCCCAGTACATGGCTAAATAGAAATGACTACCCCGGTTATCTAACTCACCCGTTTTTTCTTTGGGCGATTTGTTTTCTTGCAGTAATTTGCCCGTTGCGGCATCCAAGGTGTCAGCTAACACTTTTGCTTTTGGATTATCCTGGGTATTAGATAGATGCTCCAACGAAGCCGCCAAAGCCATCAATTCGCCCAAAGAATCCCAGCTCAAATGATTTTCATCAATCAGTTGATCCAGTAATTTTGGCGCTGTGCCACCTGCACCGGTTTCAAATAAACCACCACCTTGCATGAGTGGCACTACAGATAACATCTTCGCCGATGTTCCTAACTCCAGAATCGGGAATAAATCGGTGTTGTAGTCACGTAATACGTTACCAGTCACCGAAATCGTGTCTTTACCAGCTCGAATTCTATCTAAAGAGAGTTGTGTGGCCACGACCGGATTTAGAATGCGAATATCCAATCCAGCTGTATCATGCTCAGGTAAATAGTCATTTACCTTTTTAATCAATTCAGCATCATGTGCCCGGTTTTCATCCAACCAGAAAATCGCCGGTGTATCGGATAAACGTGCTCGGCTGACGGCTAATTTCACCCAGTCACGAATCGGCTCATCTTTGGTCTGACACATACGGAAGATATCCCCTGCTTCCACATCAAACTCAAATACCGTTTCAGACTGTTGGTTAGTGACAATAATTTTGCCATCGCCTTTCGCCTGGAAGGTTTTATCATGCGAGCCATATTCTTCGGCTTTTTGAGCCATCAAGCCCACATTCGGTACGGTACCCATGGTGACCGGATCCAAAGCCCCTTTTTGTTTACAGTCATCCACCACTGTTTTATACACACCGGCATAGCAGCGATCCGGAATCATCGCCAGCGTATCTTGTTGCTCACCTTTTTTATTCCACATTTTGCCACCGGCACGAATCATCGCCGGAATAGAGGCATCCACAATCACGTCTGAAGGAACATGGAAATTGGTAATACCTTTGTTTGAATCGACCATCGCCACATCAGGCTGGCTGGCATAGACTGCCTCAATATCCGCTTCGACTTCTTTTCTGGTCGCTTCATCAACATTGGCGAGACGGCTGTATAAATCACCTAAACCGTTATTGAAATCCACACCCAGTTCATCAAATAAATTGCTGTGTTTTTCAATTAAATCTTTGAAAAACACTCTGACAGCAAAACCAAACATCAAAGGATCAGATACCTTCATCATGGTGGCTTTTAAATGCAGAGATAACAGCACATTGTCTTGTTTTGCTCTCGCAATGGCATCGGCATAAAACGCCTGCAGGCTGCTTGCACGCATACGCGTCGCATCTACTACTTCACCCGCTAATACCGGAATCGACTTTTTCAGTACCGTTTCATTGCCTGCTGTATCGACAAACGTCACTTTAAAGTCATCGGCCTGAGCAGAGGTAATGGATAATTCGCTGCCATAGAAGTCATTCGCATCCATATGCGCGATGTCAGTGGCTGAATCAGCTTTCCATTCGCCCATACTATGCGGATTTTTACGTGCATAGTTTTTCACCGCTGCGGGTGCTCGACGATCAGAGTTACCCTCACGTAACACGGGGTTCACAGCAGAACCTAATACTTTGGCATAACGATCTTTAATCGCTTGTTCAGCAGGGTTTTTAGGTGATTCAGGATAATCAGGCAGGTCATAACCTTTTGATTTTAATTCTGCAATCGCGTTTTTTAACTGTGGGATGGAAGCAGAAATATTCGGTAGCTTGATAATGTTGGTAGCCGGGTCCTGAGTTAAGGCACCGAGTTGTGACAGGTGATCAGGAATTTTTTGTTCGTCGCTTAGATTATCGGGAAAGTTAGCAATGATACGTCCTGCAAGTGAAATGTCCCGGCTTTCGATATCAATATTCGCATTGGCTGTAAAAGCACGAATAACGGGCAACAAAGAGTACGTTGCTGATGCAGGTGATTCATCTACTTTGGTATAAATAATTTTCGACATTCTAAACCCTTAAAAATACGTGATTTTGAATCGCAAGTTCATGCACTGATGACCTCGCATACCCGCGTAAGGCTGGCGACAATAGCTCGTTTGAAATATGAGAGACATTTCGACTACTGCCTTAATCACCCCTCCCTCAATGGCAAGGTTGATTAAGAGACTGTGTAACGCTGGGTTTCCATAATTTTGGCTGACACACTTTATCATATCTTGATTGGCGCTATACATCACTATAGCCATGATAAAAGCTGACGAATAAGTTTAGTCTGTTAAACGAAAGTTAACAGGCACCACCACACTAAAGGATTTTCTCGATAAATCACCGCGAACGGGTAAGGCTTTCACCGCTTTTTCGACCATCTCATGCGCGGCTCTATCTAAAACACTATGTCCACTACCCTGACCAACAACGGACATGCTCACCATCCTGCCTTGCTCAAAACGGACACTCACCATCACTGTGCCTTCAAGGTGACGGCGAATCGCTAATTGTGGATAGGTTTTATTCTTAGACACCATGGCATAAAGCAACTGTCCATAACCTTTCCAGGCGGTATTTCGATCCACTTCCCCAGTACCACCTGGGTTACTACCATTACCATTACCATTACCATTAGCTGCATTGCCCGTGCCAGTGGCGTCAGCCTGAGATGAGGTCGAGCTACCGGATGCCGTCACTGACGGTGCTGCTGGTGTATCAGTCACCACGCCCTTAACTACTTCGCTTGGCGTCTCGACTTGCTCAATCTTTTCTACAACCTCAGGTTCAGCCATCGGTTTTTGCTGCACCTGTTTCACCGTTTCAATCGGTTTCTTAGGTTTGGGCTGAGGCTTTTCAATTATTTTCGGCTCAGGTTTTGGTTTAGGCTTTTCAACCTTTTTGGGTTCGGGCTTTGGCTTAGGTTTCTCTGCCTTTTTAGGTTCTGGCTTAGGTTCAACTTTTTTCGGTTCAGGCTTGGGTGGTTCGGGTTTTATCTCTTCTACCGGCTCACTTTCAGGTGGCTGCTCTATCACCACCATTTCCTCTGGCTCAGGAGGGGTATCATCTTTAGCAACGAGCAGTTTTTTGTTTGTTTCTGGTTTTTTTATCGGAGCGACAGGTTCTGGCATTGGTTCAGGTTCAACCACCTCTTCAACGATGGGTTCAAGCTGGCTTACCTGCACCGTGATTCTTGTTGGTGCTGCCGGTGCTGCTGGCTCCAGTGTGGGCATAAATAATAAAATCAATAACAGATGAATCAGCACTGCCCATAAAAAACCAGGTAGAAAGCGTTCTGATCCAACCGAACGATTTGAAGAGAAATCAACGACCAAAGCCGTCATATTAACGCGTCACACAACCAATCAATAAACAGCATTACTGACCAGACTCAGGTTGTATCACAAAGGTAAACTTACTGATGCCAGCACGTTGAATGGCCGCCATGACTTTAGCCACTGTGCCGTACTCCGCTTTTTCATCAGCAAAAATCTCAACACTAGTGTCCACGTTTTGTGCCGCCTCCATCAGTGCCATATCCAGTTGTTCAGCATTCACCGTTTCATCACTAAAATACATGGTGCCGTCAGCAGTCACACTAATGTTGATAGACTCAGGTTGAGTGAGTGTTAAGTCTGAGCTGGCTTTAGGTAAATTGACTGGCACCGAATTCATCAATAACGGGGCTGTCACGATAAAAACGGTCAGCAGCACCAACATCACATCCACTAAGGGCGTCACATTGATTTCACTCATCATATTGTCATCACCGCCAGTATTCATCGCCATAACAAATTTCCTTTATGCATTATCGAGCAACAGGTTGATGCCTTCAGCAGGCATTATTCCTGTTGAGCCGCCTAATCGTGTTTGATACGAGATTTGAGCACTAACAGATGAAATGCCGACGCAAAATTATCCATGGTGGCCGCAGACAACCTGACTTTACGTAAAAAGTAGTTGTACGCCAGAACGGCAGGTACAGCGGTAGCAATACCTATGGCTGTTGCAATCAACGCCTCCCCTATCGGTCCCGCCACCACATCCAGACTCGCTGAACCCGATGCCGTAATGCTTTTTAGTGCATTCATAATCCCCCAGACCGTACCGAATAAACCAATAAAGGGGGCAGTTGAGCCCACACTGGCTAGAATAGACAAGCCATTTTCCATGCGGGTTTGCTCAGCATGCGCTTGTTGTTTCAGCGAGTGCATCAACATTTCACGTTTATCATCTGGCGCAACAGAGTTAGCCAGATATTGCCATGAAACCAGCTCATCTAATCCTGCCTGACAAACACGAGCAAGACGGCCTTTTGTTGAAGACATCACCGCCAACAAATCCTGAATATCACGAGCTTTGGAGAAAACCGCTAGAAATTCTCTATCAAAACGGCTATTACGATAAAAGGCCAGGTATTTACTAATCCCTACTGACCAGATAAGTACCGATAAAATAACAAGGAAGATAAGTACCGCATCAACAATATCTGGAACTGCATCCATAAAAAACCACTTTCCCTAGAATCAAGATAACAAGCAATGACGAACTAAAAAGTTAAACCAACCATTGACCAAGGAGCACTGTTTCTTGTGCTCTTACTCTATATGCCAATCGAAAATGAAAAAGTGACATTTTTTTGACTTTTTTAATTGCTTTGTAAAACATGAACTTACCAGTCTGAATACGGGGTACCTTTTGATGACATAAGTCGAGAACCACTTCGGACATCAGAAATAACATCGTCAGTTTCTGCGTGTTTTATTAACTCCCAGGTTTCATGACTATTGGTGATGGGATCGACAGGAATATCTCGCAAATAGCCAGTATCAACAAGCTGCTCTATTGAGTGAGGGTAGGTATTCATGACACTGTGGTATTGGATGATAGCGCTTCGCATCACGATGAGTTCATGACGGAGCACATTCTCTTGGGCTGTGAGTTGGGTATCCATAGTTTCGTAATTATTGATGAATACAATAACAATGATGCTAAGCGTGACGAAGAGAACGAGGAGTTGATATATCGAAATCCCGAATTGCCTATGCCTCTGCTTGTTTTTAATCCCCTTCACTATTTTTGATGTCCTTTTCTTTTTTATCAGTCACATTCATTAGCTATATGAATAGTAAACCTTAACCATATTAGCCAATGACCTTGGCCCACGTAGCCATCTTGCCTTAGATGACTTGAGTGAAGAGCTGGACTAGTCACCAACAAGATATAGGCGGGCATTTGTGGCTGCCCGAATCACCCATTCACTTCAATCTTGGTGAGCGTCTTAAACTTCCATCGATCGAAGATGAACTCATTGTGAGGCAGTCACACTTGCCTCAACTTATTTCCATATTTTTTAATCAAATAACCATCTCACACTGACCCAAGCTGCTCTCGGTGCACCAGGCGCCACGAAGTTTGTGCTATTCCATTCAAGTGAGTTGTGGTTGTAGCCATCAGGCCCTCTAGCACCATAGGTGCCAGGTGTAAATGGATTGCGTCCCAGCGTGCCAGCTGAAAAGTATTCTTTATCAAAGATATTGTTTACGAGTAAATTGACACTGAAGTTTTTGGTGAGCTGATAATTACTTTGGAAATTAAACACCATATACCCCGGCACCTTGCCTGGATTATTCGTCGCTTTTCTAGCAACGCGTGTTTGCGTTCCGGAAATTTCAGCAGTCTCGTATATCACCTGCCCTGCTCGGTGTTTATTATTTTCATTACCTCTGACATAACTTGATGAATGAGCTACAGCCGTGAGGCCAACGGTCCATTTAGGGGTAACTTGGTAGTTGACAGATGCGTTAAGGTTATGAAGTGATACGCCCGGCATGCGAGCACCGGCTTCAACATCAATTAAACGGCTATAGTTATAATTACCGGCAAAGTCCTCATAAGAACTGCTATTGTCATTGCCTGCAATAGTAAAGTTATCTTCAAATGTGGCATCAGTAAGTGAGTAGTTAACACTAAACGCCCATTTACCTTTTTGACCAGAGAATCCCGCCTCGATACCTTGACGACGTGTTGAACCAATATTGTCAAAGAAGTTACGATTATCAGGATAGGAAACCAGATAAAGATCATCTTTAATATTGGTTTGATAGGCGGATAAATTCCATTGCAAATAATCATCTATTACCCCTCTAACACCGACTTCAAATGTCTGTGCTTTTATTTGAGGCAAATATGGGTCACCGGAGAGAGTCGAAGGTAGTGAGCATGTCCTGTTTTCTATAAGACTTCTATAAATTCCTTTCGAACCAACAGGTGTTTTATCCAATGCACACCCTAGCTCAATAACGGAAGGAACGCGCACACCTTGTGAGAAATTAGCGTAGAGATTTAAATCATCTCTTGCCTGCCAAGCGACACCAAAAGAGGGGTTTAACGAATAATAGCTAAATGATTCTTTTTCTTCTTCGTTTAGTAGGCTGCTTGTGTCTGGTGTTTCATAGCCTGTTGGACAATCCTCACCCGGCGCACAGACGTCAAAATAATCTGGAAAGGCTTCTAATTGAGCAAGGCTGGGAATAAAAGCGATACCATACTCTCTAGACCTCATTCTGTTTTCTCCTTGAGTATCGTTGTAGCGCGCAGAAACATTAAAATGCCACGTTTCAACGGGACTCCAGGTTTCACTGAAATAAAGACTCTTCGTTAATTGCTCCCCTTCAAAATTATTGTTACTAATTGGTACATCAGCCGCTACATACTGATCACGAATTTCATCAGGAGCATAGTAGAACTCCCGGTTTGCAGTTAAAAGGCCTAACTGTTGTGTACTGGTATATTCCGCTGTGGGTCTATCGACTGACGCCCCAATCATGAATTTGTGTTTATCTGTATTCCAGTTGAGTTGAATGGATACACCATCAGTAACTTGATCAATTGTGTTATCAGTTAATACTGCGGTAGGTGTTCCATCTACAACACCAGGATTGGTTTGGCTATATGCAGCACCATCAACGGTCTGTACACCACCTTCAGGTCCTGCTACTTCCAATGTATCATTTGAGCCGGCATCGCCCTTACACGTATCAGCGTTAGTTGGGAGTTTGGGTAGGATCACATGTTTAACACCATCAGTGGTGTAATAATAGAAGCTCCCCTCAGCTCCTGCTGCAAATGCAAAAGGATCACTATCTTTTAGCGCTGTTAAATCAACTTTAGCGTTGTATATGTAGGAATGTTCATTATTTGAATATGATGTTTCATCCCCTTCATCAAGTAGCTGTGGCCCTGCTCCAGTATCGTTAGCAGCTTGAAAAATTTCAGTTGCTTGAAAGTTTTTCCAGAAGTTTATTGAGCTCTGCGCCAATGCCACCACTTCATCTGGGAGTGCTGTATTGAACTGACTCGCATCAAGCGTCGCAAAAGCATCTTCAATAGTAGGGCTTAACACGAAATCAATATAATCTGGTGAGCTGAAAGGGTCCCCACCGGGTAAATCTATAACGTAGTAATCTGGTAAGTTATATTCATTTGTCGTTTCATAAAGACAGGTATATTCTTCGCCAGGGGCAAGGTTTCTTTTTACTGTCTGGTTATCAAAATCTGTGTATACATCTGCACCTTGAGAATCTCTTCTACTTGTTCTACGGTAAACCTGCCCCGTAATACTAAACGTATCGTTTACCTGATAAGCACCAGCTAACTGAAACTGCTGTAATCTATTTTCTGTAGTATCTGGTGCGGTAAAGACTCCTTCCCTGTCTTGTCGATATTCTTCACTTGGAATAAGCCCATTACCGACCAAATTAGTATCAACAATCAGTGTGCTGAAATGTAAATCAAGTTTGTCACCTCGATAACTAGCTTTACCGAATAACTGATTCACTTCACTCGGAGAATTATCACGCCAACCATTTTCGTCAAATAAACTGGCCGCGCCGAAAAAGGCGATGGTGCCGTTGTTCCAGCCATTTTCCATTTGTAATTGTTTACGACCAAATGAGCCAGCAAGCACCTCAGCATCTGCAGCGGTATTGTTAAAGCCATCTTTGGTTTTTAAGGCAAATGAACCGCCTAAGGTATTCAAACCAAAGATAGGATTGGACCCAGGAAATAGCTCCACACCAGCTATGGCATTCATGGGGATCATGTCCCAGTTCACCACATCGCCAAACGGTTCATTCACCCGAATACCGTCGATAAAGACACTCAAGCCCTGTGGTGTACCTATTTGTGGTCCCGCCGTAAAACCACGATATTGGATATCCATCTGGAATGGATTACCTTGGTAATCATTAACCGTGACGCCTTGTAGTTTTGTATTAAACAAATCCGTCATGCTTAATGAATGTGCTTCTTTTATCTCTTTGGCCGAGATACTTTGCACATTGGCCGGAATTTCTTCTTTGGTAAGGCCTAGACCTGGCAATGGCCCTACTTCATAAAAACGTTGTGCTCTGACTTGGACGGTGTCCAGAATTAAGCGGTCATCACCCAAAGCAGGTAACTCTTCTTGACCAGGCACCAGAAAATAGCCGCCATCTGTATCATCAATGGCTTCGAGGCCACTGTCGTTTAATAATTTTTGAAAGCCTTCTTCAACGGAATATTCACCATGAAGACCTTTGGTTTCTTTTCCTTCTGCCAAGGCTGGGTCAAAGGTTAATCTCACACCATTTTCGGCTGCGTAATTTGAGATGGCTTTGCCCAAAGGGCCAGCAGGAATGTCATAACGTTTCACTTGTTCAGCTGCGTTATCTTCTGCCAGGGCAAGATGATTGATTGACATGGCACCGACCATGCTCATCGTGGCGATAGATAAACAGCGACAGAGTTTATTCTTAAGGCAAACTCGGCCCTTTGCTTGCAGTTCCAATATTTCTCTCCGACTAATAGTTATTATTTTTTTGTTGTTCTATTAGGTATGCCAATCGAGAATTGGAAAGTGACAATTATTTTTTAGACTTTTTTTAAAATTTTTTTATAAACGTTGATATATCTGGGTTTGCGAGGAGATATTTTTACGAAGTTTGCTCATTGATAAAGAAACAAGTATCAGTTTCAACAGTTAGTAGCAGAGATTTAGTAATGCTTTTTAAGGACGATACTTTCTTAGTGTTTTTTATAAACTGTGTGGCTGATCTTGAGTTAACTCTTAGGCAGGTTTTAGCATGGTGACATAACGTGTGTAACTTTCAACACGTACTGGCAGGGTTTTGGTGATACTTCTTAATGCACCATCAATATCTTTTACTGGAAAAGCCCCAGAGATTTCTAAATCAGCAATCGCGGGATCACAGCGCATCATGCCGGTTCGATAACGTGAGAGTTCTTCAACAAAGGTTTTGAGTGGCATGTTATCGACAACTAAGAAACCTTTTGTCCAACCCAGGATGGAGGCATCAAATAACATTTTTTGCTGAAATAAGTCGGCGGTGAATTTCACTGCTTCACCTCTATTCACGACAACTTTATCGCCATAACCATTAATGGGGCTCACTTCAACGGCATGTTCGTAGACATTGACACAGCTTCTCTCATGAATGAGGCGAGTACTAAATTTTGTGCCCAAGGCTTTGATCGTGCCGTGTTCTGTGGTCAGGATAAAGGGGCGATAAGTTGGGTTGGGGTCTTCTGCCGTTTCTA
>NZ_DIAC01000024.1:13156-15866 GCF_002414625.1 Methylophaga sp. UBA5088
CGTTACGAACTTGTTCATCATAATGAACAGATAGTTTGGTATCTGTGTTGAGGACCAGTTGCGTGCCGTCATCCAGGACGAGCTGTTTAATTTCCCCCACGGCAGTGGAATAGTCTGCTAATAAAACCTGCCATGGTTTTTGTTGATAGCCATACCAGCCTGCTGTACCGGCAGCGATAAGCAAACTCAGTGTTTTAATGACCTGGCGACGTTCTTGTGATTGGATATATCGGGTATCAATCGGACGGTTTAATACGGCAATACTGGTTTTTGAATCCAGCCCCATAAAACAGTTGGTGACGGTTTCAACTTGTTCCCATGCCTGTCTGTTTTCTGGTGAAGCATTTAACCATCTTTGCCATTCTTTACGATCTGTATCTGTCGCCTCACCGGATGTCAGTTCAACAAACCAGTTTGTCGCTTCATAGAGCGCGTCTTTCTTAGAATGAGCCATAAAAGAACATTTTAGTTATCCAGGTTTAAACAATGCAGTAGTGCTTTAGCGATGTACTGGCGAACAGAGCTGACTGAAACTGAGAGTCGTGAAGCAATTTCGGCGTGTGACAACCCTTCCAGCTGACACCATAAAAAAGCACTGCGAACTCGTTCAGGTAAGCCATCCAGCATTTCATCTATTTTAGCTAAGGTCTCTACCATGATATTGAGAGACTCAGGTGAAGGTACGTCAACTTCGGGCATATTTTCCAACGCCTCGAGATAAGCTCTTTCAATATCCTTGCGTCGAACATGGTTGACCATGAGGCCATGTGCAACTGTGGTCAGGTAGGCTCGTGGTTCTTTGATGCTGCCCAGATCCTCTTTTTGCAAAATTTTGGAAAAGGTATCTTGCATTAAATCAGCGGCATCAAAACTACAGCCGATTTTCTTGCGGAGCCAGCCCATTAACCAGCTGTTGTGTGTACGATAAAGGTCGGTGACGATGGAGTCACGTGTTGCTTCAAAATTACCCAGAATACTCACGTCTGATTCATGGTGTAAGGCTATGTCACTCAATTGCCTGCTTCCCTTGTTAGATAAGCTGCCAGATTAACTACACCCTATGTTTTTGATGGTTTGCAGTAAGATTGCTTGTCACAAGTTCTGGGTAAACTCTGCGAGCATGTTCACAAAATTCACATAAGGATACGCAAATTTACTACGCATCGCACAGAGTAAATATAGGAAATATTCCTAAAATTACAGAGATTAAACCAGTTATAAAAAATGAATCGGTGCTTAGGCGCTTCGGGAGGTTTTTACCCTGACTTTTTAAAAATTAACTATTTTTCACTTTTTCAATCTGAAGATATGCACTCTAATAGAAACAATAAATGATGCTAATAAATTTGCGGCTGAAGTCAGCCATGATGAAGCAGACAAGTTCTTGTACAATAGCGTGCTTTCGTTCTTCAGACATTCAAGCAATCTAGCGAGCCTACTATGAAAATTCAAAGCCACTTTGTCGATCTTGATACCCCTACTGGCGTGATGCGTACTTATATTCACCGCCCGGTAGGTGAAGGTAGTTACCCAGTCATTTTGTTCTACTCTGAAATTTTTCAACAAACCGGCCCCATTGAACGTGCCGCAAGATTGATGGCCAGCCACGGTTATGCCGTGTTAGTGCCAGAAGTCTTTCATGAGCTGAATCCTATCGGCACTGTATTGGGCTACGATGATGCTGGTCGTGACAAAGGCAATGCAGATAAAGAAGCGAAAGATGTTCAGGGTTATGACTCTGATAACGTCGCCATGATTGAGTACGTCAAAACACAACCATGGTGTAACGGTCACATTGGTGCCATGGGCTATTGCATTGGTGGTCACCTTGCTTTCCGTGCTGCTTTACAACCTGAAGTCAAAGGCACCGCGTGTTTCTACGCCACAGATTTACATATTCAGAAAATCCCCAACAAACCAGGCCAGCACAGCATGGAACGCCTGGATGACATCAAAGGTGAGTTATTAATGATTTGGGGTAAGCAGGATAACCATGTGCCTGCAGATGGTTTACTGAAAATCTATCAGGAATTAAAAGCAACCGATATTATCTTCACCTGGCATGAGTTTAATGCTGAGCATGCGTTTATGCGTGATGAAGGTGATGGTGGTCGTTATGATGCACAAACGGCACAAATCGGTTATCAACTGGCGTTAAATCTGTTCAGTAGAACACTTTGCTAAATAGCCTTAGTTATTTAGTTTTAAAGGGAGTCAATGGCATCATTGGCTCCCTTTTTTATTGTCTCAAGATATAACTTTTTTTGAGTTCTAGTCTGGCTCTATCACTCCCCTGTTATGCTAAGCTCACTTTTTCAATTGCTTGGGAATATCCGTGTTATGTCCAATTCATCAGGTTTAGCTTTTGCACATTTACTGGATGGTCAAGGTGGAAGCAGCGAACTGAATGAGACGGATCTGCCGGCATGGCAAGCTGATCATGGTGTGCTCTGGTTGCATTTTGACTATACTCATCCTGATGCCGAACGCTGGTTACTTGAGCAGTCTGGGCTGGACAGCGTTATTGCCAATGCCTTATTGGAAAATGAAACACGCCCACGCACGACGTCAATAAACAATGGTTTGCTGATGTCCTTACGTGGCATCAATCACAATCAGCACGCTCATTGTGACGATATGATTTCTATTCGTGTCTGGATCGACCCACATATTATTGTGACAACACGTCGTGAAATGTCGTCTTCTGCTG
>NZ_DIAC01000074.1:0-1017 GCF_002414625.1 Methylophaga sp. UBA5088
CCTGAGATGGGACCTATCGCGACGGGGCTGGGTGAGATTCTGATGTACACGGTGACAGCCGAGCCGGGGGCCAAGCAGGATGATGGCTCACCTTATAACGCCACCGAGTTGCGCGTCATTCAGGACTGGGTAATTAAGCCGCGTCTGGAGCGCGTTAAAGGTATCACTGAAGTGAATACCAACGGTGGCTTCGACAAGCAATACCATGTTCAGCCAGACCCTACGAAACTACTGAACTTTAGTGTCAGTCTCAGTGAATTGAAACAGACATTGATGCAAAACAATGATAATCGAGGAGCTGGTTATATTGAGCGCTTCGGTGAACAAATTCTGGTTCGGTCACCTGGACAACTCAAGACTATCGACGATATTCGCCATGTGGTGGTGAAAAATATTAATGATCGGCCAGTATTAGTCCAAGATGTTGCCGATGTCGTCATCGGCAAACCACTACGCAGCGGTGCAGGGACTCGCGATGGCAAAGAAGCCGTTGTAGGTACAGTGATGATGCTAGTCGGTGAAAACTCACGCGCAGTTTCTGAAAGGGTCGCAAAGGAACTTAAATCGATTCAATCCTCATTACCGGAAGGTGTCATCGCGGAAGCGGTCTATAACCGCACAACACTGGTCGACAAGGCCATCAAAACGGTGCAAAAAAACCTGCTGGAAGGCGCTCTGCTGGTCATCGTCGTATTGTTTTTGCTACTGGGGAACATCCGTGCTGCATTAATTACTGCGGCAGTTATACCCCTGGCCATGATGGCAACATTTACCGGTATGGTCCAAGCGGGCATTTCTGCCAACCTCATGAGCCTAGGGGCGCTCGACTTTGGTTTGATTGTCGATGGTGCTGTGATTGTGGTTGAAAACGCGATTCGCAGGCTCTCTATTGCACAAAGACAGGCTGGGGGAATATTACCCTTAAAAGATCGACTACAGGTCGTTTTTGAAGCCACTAACGAAGTAATACGGCCCAGTCTGTTTGGGGTGGCGATTATTACCGTCGTCTACATCCCC
>NZ_DIAC01000074.1:1240-3920 GCF_002414625.1 Methylophaga sp. UBA5088
TCACCGGTGTTGAAGGGAAGATGTTTGAACCGATGGCTGCAACAGTCATTATTGCCCTGGTTTCTGCCATGATCTTCACCCTTACCATTGTGCCGGCCGCTGTGGCGACATTCATGGGCGGCAGTGTAAGGGAAAAGGAAAGCCTTATTATCAGTGGGGCAAAATGGCTTTACCGTCCTGTCTTGCTACTCAGTCTGAAATTGCGCTGGGTTGTTCTCCTCGTTGCGGCTATTTTGGTTACGGTATCAATCAATATGGCCAGCAAAATGGGCTCTGAGTTTATCCCACAACTTAATGAAGGGGATATAGCACTGCATGCACTGCGTAGTATAGGTACCAGTCTTGAACAATCCATTAAGATGCAGGGACTGCTCGAAAAACGGTTAAAGGAATTTCCGCAGGTCGATAAAGTCTTTGCTAAATTGGGCACGCCGGAAGTCGCCACGGATCCTATGCCTCCTAATGTGGCTGACACTTTCTTAATACTTAAACCAAGGAGTGAGTGGCCTCAACCGGAATTACCCAAAAGCGAACTCTTAGCTCAAATTGAAGCTGTGGTTAAACAATTGCCAGGCAATAATTATGAGTTTACCCAACCGATCGAAATGCGGTTTAACGAGCTAATTTCAGGGGTTCGTGCTGACTTAGGCATTAAGGTATACGGTGACGATTTAGACTTGCTTAAGCAAAATGCAGAAGCGGTTCTCGCCGTCGTGCAGCAGATCCCAGGTAGCGCGGATGCACGTCTTGAGCAGGTTGATGATATGCCCATGCTGACGGTCGAGCCTAAACGGATGGCAATGTCACGTTATGGTCTCAATGTTGATGATCTGCAGAATATGGTTTCCACAGCTGTGGGCGGCGGTATGGCCGGCCTCATTTATGATGGCGATCGGCGCTTCAATCTTGTGGTACGTCTCCCGGAGAAGATCAGGGAAGATATTGAGGCACTGTCAGTGCTTCCGGTCAGTCTGCCGGATGGTAATTATGTCCCACTCTCTGAAGTAGCCAAAGTCGAATTGACCCAGGCTCCCAGCCAGATTTCCAGAGAAAATGCCAAACGACGAGTTGTTGTGACCAGTAATGTCAGAGGGCGTGACCTTGGGTCATTCGTTGAGGAGGCACAGCAACAGATTGCAGAGCAAGTTGAGCTTCCAGCTGGTTACTGGGTTGAATATGGCGGCACTTATGAACAGCTGCAGTCAGCCAGTCAAAGACTGTCTATCGTAGTCCCTGTAACGCTACTGATCATCATGGGCTTACTGGTGACCGTGTTGGGCTCGTTTCGTGATGCAGCCATTATTTTTACCGGTGTGCCACTGGCGCTAACGGGGGGCGTAATGGCGCTTCTGCTCAGAGATATGCCGCTGTCGATTTCAGCCGGTGTCGGATTTATCGCCTTGTCAGGGATTGCAGTGCTTAACGGCCTGGTGATGCTGGCATTTATCCGCGACTATTGGCATAGCCACGGAGACTTGCATAAAGCGATTGTCGAGGGCGCGATGACGCGGTTGCGGCCCGTACTGATGACGGCTTTAGTGGCAAGTCTGGGGTTTGTTCCTATGGCGCTTAATACCGGTACCGGCGCTGAAGTACAAAGACCGCTGGCGACAGTCGTGATTGGGGGCATTATTTCCTCAACGTTATTGACGCTGGTTGTGTTACCCGCACTTTATAAGTTGATTCATAGTAGAGATAAAAAAAGCTAGCCGGCGATGCTGAGTCCGTTGCTGGTCATGATATGACCAGCAACGGTGTATCTCATCACAAGAAATTGCTGTGTTGTTGAGTACATTGGAGTGTTTTATGCATAATCACAACAGTCAGGACGAGACGAGTTCACGACGTATTGGCCTGGTGTTTTTGCTGAATTTGGGCTTCACGATCATTGAGTTTATTGGCGGGCTGCTGACCAACAGTACCGCGATTATGGCCGATGCGGTACATGATCTGGGTGATAGTCTCTCTCTTGGCAGTGCCTGGTTGTTATCACGCTGGGGGCAGAAAACGGCTAATAATGAGTTCACCTACGGTTACCGCCGCTTAACCTTATTTGGTGCCTTTTTAAACAGTATTGTGCTTATTGCCGGTTCCATTTGGGTGATCACTCAGGCCATACCCCGTATTTCTGATCCTGTGATGCCCGTCACTGAAGGTATGCTCGCATTAGCCATATTGGGTGTGACCATTAATGGGTTTGCGGCTTATCGTATTAGCAAAGGCAGCACGATGAACGAAAAAGTGCTGAACTGGCATTTGCTGGAAGACGTGTTGGGATGGGTTGCTGTGCTGGTTGTGTCGGTGATCCTGCAATTCGTGGACTGGCCAATACTTGATCCATTGCTATCAGTCGGATTTACCTTGTTTATCTTATTCAATGTGATTCGTAACTTCTGGGCAACCGGCAAGATTTTTCTACAGGCAGTGCCCGACAAGAACCTGCATGATGAGATCCGACACAAACTCTTACACATCGATGGTATCAGTGACATTCATCATCAACACCTTTGGTCGCTCGATGGTGAACAGCATGTCCTGACGGCTCATCTCGTGATTGAGGGCAGCCTTGAAAACGGGCGATACAACAGCATCAAAGATTCCGTAGCCGAGACTTTAAAACCATTCAGTCTGGCTCATACCACCATCGAGATCGAGTTAAAACAAGAATACTGCCGTGATG
>NZ_DIAC01000074.1:4076-7269 GCF_002414625.1 Methylophaga sp. UBA5088
ACGTTGAGGGACTAGTGACGCAGTTGTAATATGCGTCGGGCCCCATTCATCACAATAAGTCCTATCACCAAACCGATGATTAAGTCGGGGTAGTGTGAACCTGTCCATGAAACCAACAAACCTGCCAAGATAACGCCAGAATTGGCTATGACATCATTGGCGGAGAAAATCCAGCTGGCTTTCATATGAGCGCCGGCATGGCGTTTTTTTGCAATAAGAAGTAAGCAGGTCACATTAGCAGCGAGAGCGATTAGTCCCATCATGATCATAATGCTGGATAATGGTTCACTGCCATAGAGGAATCTTCGCAGGACTTCAGCTAGGACACCAACGGCAAGTATCAACTGCAACCAACCGGAAAAGTGCGCAGCACGCAGTTTCTTATTAGCGCTATACCCAACGGCATAGAGGGAGACGCCATAAACTGCGGCGTCTGCAAACATATCAAGAGAATCCGCAATCAACCCGGTTGATTCTGCCCACCATCCTACAAATAATTCAGTCACGAATAAGATGGCATTGATGGCCAGTAACCATTTTAGAATGCCCGCTTCTTGCTGTGAGCTTGTTTCTTCTGCATCCAGTACGTTGGTAAGTTCTTCATCTAGTACGGGCTCAGTTTTTTCAAGCGTTGCACCTAGATCCAATGATTGCATCCGCGACTCAATCGTTGTTGCATTGTCTCCGTGGAAGATGCGGACTTTACGATTAGGTGTGTCAAATTCAAGTATGACGCCGGGTTCAATCCCATCCAATGCCATGCGGATCATACCTTCTTCAGAAGGGCAGTCCATTTTTGGAACTTTGTATTCACTGACATAACTATATTCAGTCATATGACACATTACTCATCGGTGTATAGATAATAGTTATAAACTCTTGGGATTATTTGTACATTTACACTGCTTTGATAACCATTTTAAATGGCTTTAGAGGCTATACCAAGTGAGCAGCAATTCAATATGAATCGTGGGATGAACGCTGAAGGCCTTATTTCACACTGAGCAGAATAGCCAATATCGCTCACGAAAATACCGTCCTCACTAACGTTTATTCAAATCTTCGAGCATGCGTAAGTATTCCTTACGGTCGATTTCTCCCCGTGCATAACGGTCCTTGAGAATTTCGATAGCTGATTTCCCTGGGACAAGGGGTTCTTGTGGCCCTTGTGTATTTGCATCCGATGGCTGTGCAGCATGCTTTTGCAGGTAGGCTGTGATTGTGCGCAGCTCGTTTTCTGTAGGCGCCTTGATATTCATTGCTTTATTATTGCTGCTCATCCATTGCATGCGCGTATTCATGCGAGCCACGATGGTCGGCCAAGCTGGAGCCGTATGCTGTTTAGGGGTTGGTGATGCATGGCACTGCATGCAGTACTGCTTAATCAGCCGCGCCCCGGCCGAGTTCAGTTCAGGTAATTCCACCGTACCAGAGGCATTAGGCATCATCCCTCCCTTCATACCACCGCAGCGTCCTTCCCAACTTCCACCACAGGTACCACACATAGCTTGGGCGATTTTTTGACCATTATCGGCAGGGCGTTGAATCTCACGCGATTCAAAGGGGGTCTTATCAGCTGACATGACAGGTAATGCAGTTAGTGAAGTAGCCATTACGGTTACCGTACTGCCAAGTAACATACGATTGCGCTTATTCATGAGTGTTTACCTCTAGTAATGTTGAACTCTGTAGCACCTGAAATCTATTTTGACCTTCGTATTCAGTAAATGAAGCTTGATGAAGAATATTAAAAACCATATAGTTACTATAAGGTCAATAGAGAAAAATAAATGTTGGGGGGCCGGGAGATGCGTATTGGACAATTGGCGCAGTTGGTAGGGATCGAAACACAGACAATCCGCTTCTATGAACAGCAAGGATTGTTGTCACCGCCTGATCGACAAGAGAACGGTTATCGTAGTTATACGAAGATGCATGGAGAGCAGCTCACCTTTATACGGCGCTGCCGAAAACTGGATCTGTCACTCGTAGAAATTCACGAACTCCTAAGCTACCAGAAACATCCGCATCAACCTTGTTCCGCAATTAATAGCTTGCTCGATGACCACATATCTGACGTGCGAACCCAGATAACTTCTCTGCAAGCGCTTGAGAATCAACTTGTTTCACTAAGAGCGAGTTGTAGCAATGAGCGGGAAATTGAGACGTGTGGTGTTCTTGCTGAAATTAGTGATCCAAAGATACATTCCTAATTAGTTGTCGTTATTCCTACGCAGCTGACAGACAGAGATTTGTCAGATCAGATTCAGGTTTCATTTAGATTCTTAGCAGGTAATAAATATCGCAACGTTTTTCTAGGGCTTGTTGATCATTGATGTTCAAAACTCAATCAACCCGCACAGGCAGCTACATGATGCTGAAAGCAAGCATAAGCATGCCGTGATAATTACGCTAAATCTTGTCATAACGCATTGCAATAGCCTGAAAATGTTTGATTCTCGCAAAGACATTTCCAATCAGGTGTCTAGCGGTACAACACCGCTCCATACCCTGATTGCCAATACGATTATTTTAAAATCGTGAGGTTACTGGCCTCAGATTATGGCGCTTGACTTGATGCCTTAATGCTTCGCTATGATAGCCTTTGTCGGCAGTGACATTTTCGGCGGTGAGAGCGCATGCAATTAGGCTTTGAGCATAAACCACATCATTGACCTGACCGCCTGATAATTGTGCATGGACAGGAAGCAAGTAGCGACATCTTCGGTTACATCAAGATGCTTTACAACTCAAGACGACTATAAAATTTTAATAATCAACTGTCGCCTATCGAGTTTGAAAACCGATTTTCAAACGGCTGATAAATGTCTAGAAAATCGGTGGCTATTCACTGTGAGTCGGTCACAACACTATAGTCAAAACCATCAGTGTGCATTTGAGCTTTGATTGCGGCCGTTTTCTCAATGAATTCGGTCTTCTTAGTAACATGCAAAGGTTTTATTTCGACGAACTTACGCTTAGGTGTCGAATATCGAAATATTTCAAAATCTGGAAAGTGATATTTGTATTTGTCTTCCCGAGTGTACCGGTAGCGGATGGGCTGTGATGTATAGCCCCTTACATCATCATCAAACTCCAAATAATACATAAAGTCGCGTTCTATCTGCGATTCCCACTCCACAAGAACCTGCATCTTGGCACTCATAAAGCTACCAATAACGTTTTTGCGACC
>NZ_DIAC01000074.1:7421-7608 GCF_002414625.1 Methylophaga sp. UBA5088
TAACGTTTTTGCGACCTTTTTTATGAATTGACCTTGCCGGCTCACTCATTATTCATACTCCCTCATCCCAACATCAGGCTATAACATCGGCTATGAGGGAGCAAGAATAATCTATTTTATGGTCGTTTTTTTACAAGTTATGATCGTACCTACACGGCTGCTCAAAGTATTCAACCACGTCATCATC
>NZ_DIAC01000074.1:7739-8737 GCF_002414625.1 Methylophaga sp. UBA5088
TTTGTGAATCCCACTTGACCATTCTGCCAAGTTTAAAGCTGGGAAATGAGCCCACAACTCGGTTTGGTCCTTTATTGTTAATCTCTCTCGCTAATTCACGCATAAAAAATCCCTCACATGACTAACTATAACAAAGTCATCAGGTGAGGGATATTTATGACCACATATTTAAAGGTTTATGCCCATAATTTTAAGAATTATGCCATTACCTACAATCTATATCGAAACTGAAAACTTGATTGGCTATCAACACATAGCAGTCGTATTTATCTAGATACTCAAAAGAGGCTAATTCCCCAAGAGTTAAAAAAGATGAAAAAGAGTTTTCAATATCTCGTTTTACTCTTCCAATTAACACTGGGCAGGCTTTGTCTCTATAGTATTTGTTTAATAATTTGAGGTTAGAGAAGCGTGGTTCTTCTCGAAGTGATTTCTCTGTAATTATTTCAAAATCATGACCTGCCTCGTCCATGGCAGTGGCGATTGTTTCGTATTTCAGTCTGATTTCATTTTTAAGTAACTCGGATTCTGGTTTAAGCTCTACATACTTGAGCTTGCTTGTAGATTTTCTCCGAATCTCATAATCAGGGAAGTAATAATGATATGTATGATTGTGAAGGTATTTGAATTTTATGGGTTGTTCAAAATATTCAATTACATCATCATCAAACTCAAGATAGTAAAGGAGATCACGCTCAATCTGCGAGTCCCATTTGATCATTCTGCCAAGTTTTACACTTGGGAATGAGCCTACTACGCGGTTGGGCGCTCTATTATTAATTTTTCGCGACAATTTGTGCATAAACCCCCCTTCACCAAAGCTGAGTATAACAAAGCATTAAGGTGAAGGGGTATTTACAGGCATATATTTAAAGGCTTATGCCATTAATTTAAAGACTTATGCCATTCCCTACACTAACGAAGATTAAATATTTATTTAGTGTTTATTTGCGATCGATACTATAAATATCTTACATAACCTTCGATTTTAGTTTTTC
>NZ_DIAC01000074.1:8798-11264 GCF_002414625.1 Methylophaga sp. UBA5088
CTTTCTCATTTTAAATGTTATTTTTACTCATTCTCAATGTTAAAAACTCAAAATTAATGTTACTCAATGGCATTTTTATCTCGAAGCGTATTAGATGCAAGAAACGAGATGTCTTTCGTAGTTCCTTTATTATTACTTGCCATATTCAGAATCAACCTCGTTTCAGTTAAAAAACTTTGGAATCAAATAACCATAAGCGAATGAGACTTATTATCAGGGTCGCTTATGGTTACATTTCGGTCACTGAATCAGTTACGCGACACATCAGTCCCATTTCAAACCACCACCGGTTTGATACTCGGTGACTTTGGTTTCGAAGAAGTTTTTCTCCTTCCGCATATTGGCTTGTTCATCAAGCCAAGGTAGGGTGGCTTCGGCACCTGGGAAGGGCTCTTCAAAGCCTAGTTGTTTCGCACGACGGTTCGCGGTGTAACGGAACTGGCCGTGATGCACTTCTTTTGAGTAACCTAAAATTGGGTCACGCAGAATGTAGCCTGCATAAGTTTCTTCTGCGGCGTCGGCTTCTTCAAACATCTGTTGGACTTTTTTCGGGTCCAAGGTGACGTTTTCTTCTTTCATGATTTGCTTACAAACGCGAATACCGAAAGAGGCGTGCATGACTTCGTCACGCATAATGTATTGCAGCTGTTCGGCGGTGCCTTTCATCAGACCACGACGTTGCAGAGCAAAAATCGGGCTGAAGCCGTTGTAGAACCATGAACCTTCAAAAATGCCAGCAAAGAAAGCATAGGACATGATGAAGTTTTCCAGTTCATCAGGATCGCGTAAATCAATATCACTACGCATGACAGTATTTAAACGGTCATTGGCCAGTTTAATTTTTTGGTAAATCTCTGGCACCACACGGTAGCGGTTATAGATTTCTGACTGATCAAGACCAATGGTTTCGATACAGTGCTGGTATGTCCATGTGTGTAATGATTCTTCATACACTTGGCGAGCCTGATAGATTTGCAGTTCAGGCGCGGTCATTTTTTCCATGACCGCCAGACCAATATTACGCATCGCTAAGATGTCTGAGGTGGTCAGGTATGACAGTACGTTTTCATAGACATGGCGTTCTTCCAGCGTCAGTTTATGACGGTAGTCATGAACGTCTTGCGCCATGTTGATATCCAGCGGTGTCCAGTGATTCTTGTTGGCATTCAGGAAGTAGTTCCATGCCCAAGGGTATTTGAACGGCGCTAACTGGTTAATATCCGCTTCACCATTGATAACGCGTTTGTCGTCAGCATTGACGGGCTTGGCGTTTGATAATGGCATTTGCTTGACCTCAGCCGAAGCGGGTGCTTCGCTGAGATCATTAGCCGCTGGTGCAGCAGGTTGTTCTGCTGCTTTTTCTTCGCTTTGTTTTTTTGCTTCCGCAGTACCGGCTATCGGTGCTGAGAATGGATCATCCCAATTCAACATTACTGACATGCCTCACAATCTGGTTCTAAAATTGAACACGCTTTTGGCGCTTCCATACCTTCACCTAGAACTAAATCGTCCATACTTGCTGATGAGCTGGCAACCGGCGCTTGCGTGCTCGCGGCGGCAACTGCTGTAGGCTTGCTTGGTGCAGGCGCTTCAGTTGCTGTTGTTGGTGCTGTGCTGGTTTTTTCTGCACCTGTTGCCCCCATAGAGCGGAGGTAATAGGTGGTTTTCAAGCCACGTACCCAAGCCAGTTTATAAAGGTTGTCCATCTTCTTACCTGATGGTTCAGCCATATATAAGTTAAGGCTTTGAGCTTGATCCAGCCATTTTTGGCGGCGTGATGCGGCTTCAATTAACCAGCGTGCATCCATTTCAAATGCGGTGGTGTAGAGTGATTTCAACTCAGCTGGAATACGGTCGATGCCTTGAAGGCTGCCATCGAAGTATTTCAGATCGTTAATCATCACGTCATCCCACAGATTACGTGCTTTCAAGTCTTCAACCATATATGGGTTGATAACAGTGAACTCACCTGACAGGTTCGATTTCACAAACAGGTTCTGATAGGTAGGCTCAATCGATTGACTGACACCACAGATGTTTGAAATCGTCGCTGTTGGGGCAATCGCCATGGTGTTTGAGTTACGCATGCCTTGACGTTTGATCTTGTCACGCAGCATGTCCCAATCCATAGTTTTGCTTTCGTCTTGTTGCAGATATTCACCACGCGCTTCTTTCAATAGTTTGATTGAATCGATTGGCAGGATACCTTTGCTCCATAAGCTACCTTCGTAGGTTTGGTATTTGCCACGTTCTGCAGCTAAATCAGATGAGGCGTCGATAGCGTAGTAGCTGATTGCTTCCATTGATTCATCAGCAAATTGAACGGCTTCATCAGAGCTGTAGGGAATACGCAGTTTGTATAGCGCATCCTGGAAGCCCATCAGACCTAAACCGACAGGACGGTGCTGTAAGTTTGAGTGGCGTGCTTGCGGTACGCTGTAGTAGTTGTACTCGATAACGTTATCT
>NZ_DIAC01000074.1:11458-11672 GCF_002414625.1 Methylophaga sp. UBA5088
CTAACATACGCATCGCGGTACGAACGGTTTTTTGCAGTTTTTCTTTGTCGAGCTGACCGTTTTCATCAATATGTTTCACCATATTGACGCTGCCTAAGTTACACACCGCAATTTCTTTGTCTGATGTGTTCAGGGTGATTTCTGTACACAGGTTTGAGCTGTGAACCACACCAACGTGCTGTTGTGGGCTACGCAGGTTACATGGATCTTTAAA
>NZ_DIAC01000074.1:11807-15445 GCF_002414625.1 Methylophaga sp. UBA5088
CGCAGGTTACATGGATCTTTAAATGTGATCCAAGGGTGGCCTGTTTCGAACAGCATGCCTAACATTTTGCGCCATAGGTCTGTCGCAGGCAGTTGTTTGAAGTTACGAATATCGCCACGAGCCGCTTTTTCTTCATAGGCTTCATAGGCTCTTTCAAAATCAAGACCCGTTAAGTCGTGTAAGTCCTCCACTTCTTCTGGAGAGAACAGGGTCCATTGACCTTCTTCAGCCACACGCTTCATGAATAAGTCTGGAATCCAGTTAGCGGTATTCATATCATGCGTACGACGGCGATCATCACCGGTGTTTTTACGCATATCCAGGAATTCTTCGACGTCGATGTGCCATGTTTCTAAATAAGCACAAACCGCACCTTTACGTTTACCACCTTGGTTAACAGCAACAGCAGTGTCGTTAGCCACTTTCAGGAACGGTACAACACCTTGTGATTTACCGTTAGTACCTTTGATGTGAGCGCCCAGACCACGAACACGTGACCAGTCATTACCCAGACCACCGGCATATTTTGATAACAGCGCATTATCACGCATCGCGTTATAAATACCGCTCAGATCATCCGGTACGGTGGTCAGGTAGCATGAAGATAATTGTGGACGCAGTGTGCCTGAGTTGAACAGGGTAGGCGTCGAGCTCATGAAGTCGAAGCTTGATAACAAGTTATAGAACTCGATAGCACGCTCTTCACGATTTAACTCATTGATTGCCAAGCCCATGGCGACGCGCATATAGAAGGCTTGCGGTAATTCAAAGCGCGTGCCATCGAAGTGAATGAAGTAACGGTCATATAACGTTTGCAGACCTAAGTAGGTGAACTCAAAGTCTAATTCTGGTTTAAGTGCATTACCCAGTCGATCTAAGTCAAACAAACCTAATTCAGAGTCAATCAGTTCTTTTTCAATCGCTGTTGAGATGTAGGTTTTGAAATAGTCACTATACAAATCACCCATTTCTTGTTGGGATGCTTGTTTTGGCATTTTGTAAACAAATGTCAGTGCTTCACGACGAATACCATCCATCAGCAGGCGAGCAGCCAGTGTGCTGTAGGCAGGATCTTTTTCGATGAAGGTACGTGCAGCCATAACCAATGCTTTTTCGACGTCAGCCTCTTTAACGCCGTCAAACAAGTTACGTTGTGTGTCGCGTAAAATAGCATCACGATTAACTTCTGCCAGACCTTCACAGGCTTCTGTAATCAGATTGTGTAAACGGTCAATGTCTAGAGGTTGACGAGAGCCATCAGCTGCTGTGACGTGCAGGGGAGATTCGTTAGCAGGCTGGGGATGTTTCTTTTCTTCTTCAGCACGTTTTTCTGATTGTTTTTCACGATATACAACGTAAGAACGAGCGACTTTGTATTCGCCTTCACGCATCAGGGCCAATTCGACCTGATCTTGAATATCTTCGATGTGAACGGTGCCACCGTCATCAATACGACGTAAAAGGTTGTCGGTAACTTGTTTGGTCAGTTTCGCCACTGTGTCGTGAATACGACGACTGTCTTTTGCTGAATCACCTTCAACAGCCAAAAAGGCTTTAGTAATAGCGACAGCAATTTTGCTGCTATCAAACTCGGTGACTTTACCGTTACGACGGATAACGCTGTATCCACTTTCGGATGCTGATGAGGTATAAACGGGTTGTGCTGTTTCGCTCGCCATAATTGAAATCCCTGCAATAATGTTTAAATAATCAAAAAAACATAAAACCACTAGAGGTTGTGGTTTTGAAATGATTGAACCACAAGATAGTGTGTTTTTGAAGGCTTGGCAAGTGGAGATTTTGCACATAAATTGTGCACTTTTTGTGGATAACTTGCTGTGGGTTTAGAGCTAAGTCAGCGCCTATGCGGGATCACAGCTTTTGTTACTTTTTGGTGCTCGAAAAAACTTTTTTTATTACGGTAAAAAATGCAAATTTTGCCGTGTCTGCTCCAAGGGGGACGGGCATCATACTGGTACTGATTGTTTTGTTCAACCAGCACCAGAAGACTTTTTGCTAAACGCTTAAGAACTAGAATGTTTCTGTGACAGAGACGGCTGACGGGTGCATCAGTTGATGTGCTTTCTTAAGATTCTTGCGACCATCTGTCTGTACAATCAGCGTCCATAGATTCTGACGCTTTGCGGAAACCGTATCGTTGATTAGCGGATCGTGATCGGGGCGTAATGAGACTAATCCGGCCAATAACATGCCAACAAATGTACCGACAACCGCGAGTGCGATATAGGTATAGAGTGGGCTGGACTGGGTCATCATTGGGCCAGATGCCACCAGAGCACTGGCGATGGCCAAGCCAACTAATAATCCGATACCACCAAAGATAAAGTGAGAACGGGCGATAAAACGTGCAATCGCTTTGGATTCAGGTTCGATTTTTTCACTGGTATGGTTGTCTTTGGGCTGAATCATTTCGATGTCTTGCTGTTTGAAATGACCGTCATTTACCAGAGTTTGTTTGGCTTCTAACGCTTTTTGTTCATCATCAAATACAGCAGCCAGCTTGCTTGGTTTACTTTCTTGGTTGATTTGCATATCCATAAGGCAATCTCCTTTTTTGGGGTAAACACAATATAGGAGACAATAGAAACGAAGCAGATATCCTTATCTGCTTATATTTTTTGGAATTTATCAGGAATTTATCGTGTACTGACGCTGAAAACACCAACGAGCTGACTGAGTTTTTGTGCGGTATTTTTTACCATGACAGAGCGATGCTGTAACGCATCAATGGCCTGTGTCATCAGGCTAGCTGATTGACCGACGTCTCTCGCGGTTACACCGTGTAACTGGCTATTTTGATCCAGTTGCTTGATGGTGGAAAACATTTGCTCAACAAGTTGATGAAGTTGCGTATTTTCTGACGAGGCTTCTTCTGTTTTCTTTAAGCTACGATCGACATTCTCCACACCAGACTCCATGAATTTATACGCATCTAAGGTTTCCGACTGGATGGTTTCAATCATTTGTCGAATTTCATCTGCTGATGTAGCTGTTCTCTGAGCAAGATTTCTCACTTCGTCAGCCACAACTGAAAATCCTCGGCCATGATCACCGGCACGAGCTGCCTCGATAGCAGCATTAAGTGCGAGTAAGTTGGTTTGATTAGTAATTTCAGTGATGACGCCAATGATATTGCCAATTTCTGCTGTCCTACTATGCAGTGATTGTACGGCTTTAGCAGAGGTTTCCACGACATCACGTATTTCTTGTGTACCACTTCGTACGGACTCGTATTGCACTCTGGCTTCATGAACGACTTCATCCATGGCTTTTTTCATGGACTCAGCAGTGGTTGATGCATTCCCAATATCGCGCATTTGCTCTTCTAACAATTGCAGCATTCTTTCTATTGCTGTCGCGACTTCATTAGAAACATGAAGCGCTTCTCGGTTTGTTTCGAGCATGGCTTCATTGGTGTGACTGACATTGGTGCTGGTTATAATGACTTGGCCAACTATACCATCAAGATTATCAATGAAACTATTAATCCAACGTCCCATATCACCGGTCTCATCATTGACAAATGTGGTGTTATCAAGCCTTTGTGCAAGATTACCTTCACCTTCAGCGATGGTTTGAATAACGTGGGTCATTTCATCAAGACGATTGGCGAGTGG
>NZ_DIAC01000074.1:15570-16208 GCF_002414625.1 Methylophaga sp. UBA5088
ACTTTTTGTACATAACTGCAATGACACCGATCATGGCTATAGATATGGCATTGACACCAATTACAGGCATTGTGGTGAAGGCGTGTAGTGCCATATTGGTACCTAGCAAAACAAACATTGATGTGACAAAACCTTCCATTAGGCTGACATTGACCGAGCGGCGTCTGTAGACTTCTTCTAAATCACCCTCACACATCATGCCCCAGCGATCTGGCGAACCTCTAAGCTGGAAAGTAACGCCTTTCCCAATGACCGGAATATGACGATAATCAGAATAACCAGGATAGGTAACAAATAAGTTTTCACCGTTACGAATAGTTTCACGGACACCGGGATGAAGTTCGTTGGTAGCCGGATCGGTAAAGCGAATTTCAAATTCAGTGTGGCGTTGGATTTTTACTGTACCGAAGCCTGTATGAATCCCACTTTTCAGGTTTTCCCCATGGGAAAATGTATCATCCTCAAACCGAGAGCGAGATAGGGCAATGCCTTGTTGTAACCCAGATTCGAACTTGGATTCCACCATAAAGATGTAGTTATCGCCAGACTCGGGATAGATGTGACCCGCTTCCCGTTGAATAAGGTCTCCTAATACATCATTAGGAACACGTCCACATACAGCCCCAACGGTTTCCCCA
>NZ_DIAC01000074.1:16311-20924 GCF_002414625.1 Methylophaga sp. UBA5088
GTTTCCCCATCGGTAATCAATGGATGATAGAACATGAGCGTGACTTCATCATGAAACTTCGAACTTGAAGGACCAATATCTAGCGTTAATTTATCGATGTAAGGTCCATGTAAAAACTGACTGCTAATACCTTGTTTTATTGCCTCAGAAGACAAGTCGGATTTGTTGATATGAGGTGAATAGGTTGATTGAGTGACCGTACCATGGATATCAATCGTGAATATTTCAGAGAAATCAGGCGCTGCATGGAGCCTATCCAGTAATAATGATGAGGGTAATTCTGGATAACATGCTGTCAACTGTTCTGCGAGAAAGGCCATTTGATTCCAATGATTGTCTGCCCATTGGTGGAGAATCTTGACGCGTGTTGCCGCAATTCCCTCAAATGTTTTTTCTACTTTTTGGCAGTTATGTCGATTAAGTCGGCATGACCAGGACATGGCCAGTTTCCCGGTCGGGCCGAACCAAGGTAACCACGTTTTTTCTTTGTGGCTTAGATTCATTGAAGTACTTCGTAATGGACTTATTGTTACCCCTAACAGTGTTATTCATTACTGCCAGAGCAAAAAACAGACCAATACGAATAGTATCTATTTTGGTATACCTACAAAGAGGTAGTAATAATAAAAAGCACGAATTAAGTGCGAACGAGCTATGAAAGCGATCCATTGTGGCGCTGTAGAGATATGGCCAAGTCCTCTGATGGATGAGTTTATAAGTTCGATATGGCGTCTTTAACCTCATCAAGGTGTTGTTTGACCTTTACATTGCGCCACTCTTGCTGAAGTACACCATTTTCATCAATGAGAAATGTACTTCTTACGATGCCCATGTGTTCTTTACCGTAGAGTTTTTTGAGCTTGATGACATCGAATAAGCGGCAAGCTTCCTCTTCAGAGTCTGATAATAAGTCGAATGGAAATGATTGTTTGGTTTTGAAGTTTTCATGCATACGAAGACTGTCGCGTGAAATACCAAAAATGATGGTGTTGTGCTCAGTGAAGAAGTCGATATTATCGCGGAAATTTTGACCCTCGAGTGTACAGCCGGGCGTATTATCTTTCGGATAAAAATAAATTAAGACGCGTTTGCCTTTCATGGCTGAAAGTTGGAAAGTTTTATCGCCTGTGCTTGGCAATGTAAAGTCTGGGACAGCTTCACCTACTTTAACTTGTGTCATCTTAGTCGTCCTGTTTGATTAGATTGAGAAAGAAAAGTACCTTACACAATTCAGTCGGATCTTGTCATCAACAGGCAGGCAAAGTACCATGCCTGTTATTTTTTCGGAGTCATTTAAATATGTTTAGCGGCAGTATGGTAGCTCTTGTCACACCCATGCAGGCAGATGGTGCCTTGGATGTTGACAGCCTGCGAAAGCTGGTCGAGTTTCATATCAGCCAGGGCACAGATGCCATTGTCGCTGTTGGTACGACCGGTGAATCTGCAACCTTGAGCGTAGAAGAACACTGTGACGTGATTCGTCTGGTGGTGGAACAAGTGAATGGGCGTATCCCCGTGATTGCCGGTACTGGTGCCAACTCGACTTCAGAAGCTATTGAACTGACTCAATCAGCAAAAGATCTTGGTGTTGATGCTGTTTTGCTTGTTGCGCCTTATTACAACAAACCGACTCAGCAGGGCATGTATCTCCATTTCAAAGCCATCGCTGAAGCAGTCAATATTCCACAAATCTTATATAACGTGCCAGGTCGCACTGCATCTGATTTGCTACCTGAAACGGTTGGAAGGTTATCAGAGCTTTCCAATATTATTGGCATCAAAGAAGCTACTGGCGATGTTTCTCGTGTTCAGCAAATTAAACAATTATCACGAGAAGGCTTTGCTCTTTACACTGGTGAAGATGCCAACACTGTCGATTTCATATTGGCAGGCGGTCAGGGGGTGATTTCTGTCACCGCAAATGTCGCGCCTAAACTCATGCATGAAATGTGTCAGGCTGCTTTAGCTGGGAATGAGACTTTGGCTCGCGACATTAATTCAAAATTAGTGGCTCTGCATCAATTCTTGTTTGTCGAGTCAAATCCCATACCCGTAAAATGGGCTTTGAACGAAATGAGACTTATTTCTAGTGGCATTCGTTTGCCAATGACGGTATTGTCTGAGAATTATCATCAATCTGTGCGTGATGCATTGAACACTGCCGGTGTTCTCAACTAAATTCAAGTGAGTGAACTGTATTAAATGAACGTAAAATTATTTAAACAAACATCGCTGGTTGTCATGATGACGACTGCTCTAACTGCTTGTGGTGCTTTCTCATCATTAGATGAAGTGGTTCCAGATAACACACAGAAATACCGTAAAGCTGAAACTATGCCACCTCTCGATGTGCCGCCCGATTTAAGCACTAGTCGAATTAAAGATGACATCTCTGGTAAGCAGACAAATACAGCGACATACTCTGAATTTGAAGAAGCGGCAACCAACCCATTAGCTGCAAAATACAACATTACGCCTGAATCCAAACCTGCATTATCAGGTGAAGGTGCAGACCGTCATCTTGTTGTGCCTGGTGACCGTGAAGTGACTTGGCAACGTATCATCGATTTTTGGGCGACTAAAGATTTAGGGATTGCACGTGCTGATGACCGTATTGGTCTGATGGATACCACAGCTGATGCAGATGGTTATGTTTACCGCATCCGAATGGAACGTGGTGATACCTCTAAGATGGCCAATATCTATTTAGGAAGTGCCGACAGTGAACAAGCTAATAACCAGAAAGATGAAGCGATGCTTCGTCAATTAGCTGATTATTTAGGCACGCTGTACCAGCAAGATATGGAGCAATTCAAACTGGCAACCCCAGCGCCACCACCTGAAGAAACAGCTCGTGTATTACTGATGGATGATAGTAATGGTCAGCAAAGTTTATTGATCGAGCAGGGTTTCTCAACCGTTTGGGGGCGTGTAGGACGTGTCCTTGATAGCAAAGGCTTCTCAGTTGAAGATCGTGATCGTAGCAAAGGTCAGTATTTTGTCCGCTACATTGATCCATTCAAGCAAGCCGAAGAAGATGATGAGGGCATGCTGGATAAACTGGCCTTCTGGCGTGATGATGTAGAGAAAAAACCAAACGAATACTACTACATTAAGTTGCTGTCAGATGCTGATCAAACACGTGTAATGGTATTAGACTCAAATGAAGTACGTACTTCTGATGACTCTGCCAAACGTTTGTTAGATCTGATTCAGGAACAACTTGCACCATAATGCGATTTGCTTCCCTTGGAAGTGGTAGTCGAGGTAATGCGACACTGGTAACAGCTGGAAAAACCACAGTCATGATTGACTGTGGTTTTTCTGCTCGTGAAGCTGAGAAACGTTTACGGAAACTGGGCGTCGATCCTTACCAGCTATCTGCTTTATTAGTTACACATGAGCATGCCGATCATATGGCTGGTATACGTGTGATGGCTCGAAAATTTCGTTTGCCTGTCTATACCACACCGGGTACGGCCGGTTGTTTGCCAGTTGATATCGCAGCGCATATTAAGACATTCAATTGCCATGAAACATTCAGCATTAATGATTTAGAAGTTGAACCATTTCCTGTGCCACATGATGCACGAGAGCCTAGCCAGTTTGTTTTTGGTAATGGTCAACACCGCTTAGGTTTGCTGACGGATGTCGGCTCCATCACACCGTTGATTGAGGAAACATTATCTGGCTGTAATGCCTTACTGTTAGAGGCCAATCACGATATGATGATGCTGGAGCAGGGGGAATATCCTGAACATCTTAAGCGGCGTGTTGGTGGCAGACTGGGACATTTAAATAACGTGCAATCCGCCTCATTACTTGAGAAAATTGACACCACAAACTTGCAGCATATTATGGCAATGCATATTTCAGAAAAAAACAATTGTCCATCGCTTGTTGTGCCGTTACTAGCTGACGCACTGGCTTGTGAACATGATTGGATTGGCATTGCAGACCAAGAGGCCGGTTTTGACTGGCGTGAAATAACTAACCGCTAAGAGATAGCTGATGCAAAAGAAACAAGAATTGTATTCTGGTAAAGCCAAAAGTGTTTTTGCTACAGATAATGAAGATTATGTCGTACTGAGCTTTCGTGATGATACGTCTGCATTTGATGGTGAAAAAGTCGAACAGTTAAATCGTAAAGGCATGGTCAATAACAAGTTTAATGCGTTCATCATGCAATATTTGGCTGATAAAGGCATTCCAACTCACTTCGAAGAGCTGTTGAACGATACGGAATCCTTGGTTAAAAACATGCAAATGGTGCCGGTTGAATGTGTGGTACGGAATGTGGCCTCTGGTAGCTTGGTTCGTCGCCTTGGCGTCGAAGATGGACTTGCGCTCAATCCTCCCGTGTTTGAATTTTTTCTTAAGAATGATGCGTTACATGATCCGATGATCAACGAGTATCACATCGAAACATTCGGCTGGGCTAAAGCTGAAGATATAAGCAAAATGAAAGAGTTAACGTTTAAAGTTAATGAACATTTACAGAAGCTATTTGCCGATGCCGGCATGATTTTAGTGGACTATAAACTAGAGTTTGGCTTGTTCAAAGGTCAGATCTTTTTAGGTGATGAGTTTAGTCCAGATGGCTGTCGTCTGTG
>NZ_DIAC01000074.1:21080-22113 GCF_002414625.1 Methylophaga sp. UBA5088
GCAGAAACACGTAAAAAACTGGATAAAGACCGTTTTAGACAAGGTCTGGGTGGTGTCATTGAAGCCTATGAAGAAGTGGCACAACGTATCGGTGTGACGCTATAGAATAAAGTCATTCAAGGTTCATTTCGTTGTATGCGAAATGAACCTTTTTCCAAATATATATTTCCGATGCATGAACAGCCAAGCTGTTTGTATACACAAGCTTGTGTACTCATTTATGATGTTTCTGTTTCTATAAAAACTGGAGTTTTGAATGAAAACACCAGATTTACCTCAAAATGAACAAGAAAGGTTATCGACATTACAATCGTTGACTATCCTTGATTCGGCTCCCGACGAACGCTTTGATCGTCTCACAAGAATCGCCATTAAGTTATTTGATGTGCCAGTTGCGCTCGTCAGTATTGTTGATAAAAATCGCCAATGGTTTAAGTCCTGCCAGGGATTAGATATTACTGAGACGCCACGTGATCTGTCTTTTTGTGGACACGCGATTTTGGGCGATGGCGCCTTTGTTGTTGAAGATACGCATAAGGATGAACGTTTCATCGACAATCCGCTATTAATTGGTCAAAAGCATATACGCTTTTATGCTGGCTATCCCATTCGTTATCTTGATGGCAGTAAGCTAGGTACGTTGTGTATTAAAGATGTGAGGCCAAGACATTTCAGTGACGAAGATCGAGCACTACTTAAAGACCTAGCAACCATAGTTGAACACGAGATTCAAGCCGTTGAGTTGGCGACCATGGATGAGCTAACAGGCATATTAAACCGTCGAGGTTTTAATATGTCTGCCGCAAAATCTCTGAGTATATGCAGACGTGGTGGACTACCCGCTGCCCTGGCTTTTCTTGATCTGAATGAATTTAAACCCATCAACGATAAGTTTGGTCATGCAGAGGGGGATAAGGCACTACGTCAATTTGCAACGATCTTAGATGATGTTGGCAGAGATTCAGATATCGTCGCGAGAATGGGCGGAGACGAATTTGTTATTCTGCTGGTTGATGCTGATCAAAAAGCGGTT
>NZ_DIAC01000074.1:22196-30790 GCF_002414625.1 Methylophaga sp. UBA5088
ATGCTGATCAAAAAGCGGTTGATGAAGTGATGAAACGTTTTTCAAAGCAAGTTGAAGCATCTAATAAACAGCGCGAACTTGGCTATGACATTACTTTTTCATACGGTGTCGTATTGATGGACTCAGACAAACATCAAGGTATTGAAGATTTACTTTCTGAAGGTGATGTCTTGATGTATAAACGCAAACGCAAGCAAAGCCGTTAGATTAACTAACGACTTTCCAAGCTATCTGATTTCCCGCCCGCATGGGTACCAATGAACTGTCTGCAAAAGGTAATGTTTGAGGAACGTCCCAGCTTTCTTTTACTAACGTTATTTGAGTCTGATTTCTAGGTAAGTGATAGAAATCAGGTCCATTAAAGCTGGCAAACATTTCTAATTTATCTAATGCATTTGCTGCCTCAAATGCTTCTGCATACAACTCAATCGCGGCATGAGCGCTATATATGCCGGCACAACCACAGCTTGATTCCTTACCTGCTCTAGGATGAGGCGCGCTATCCGTGCCTAGAAAGAATTTCTTACTGCCACTGGTCGCTGCTTTAATCAAAGCCTGTTGGTGTGTATTTCTCTTTAATACAGGTAAGCAGTAGTGGTGTGGCCTTATACCTCCCACCAGAAGATCATTTCTATTTAACAGTAAGTGATGAGGGGTGATAGTTGCAGCAATATGGTCAGCAGCGCTAGCAACAAACTCAGCGGCATTGGATGTCGTGATATGCTCAAAGACGATTCTCAGTTCAGGAAAATCTTTTATCAGAGGGATTAATATCTGATCGATAAAAACTTTCTCGCGATCAAATACATCTATCTCGGGCGAAGTGACTTCACCATGCACAAGTAGTGGTATGCCGAGGTTTTGCATCGCCTCTAATGCCTGATAGCAATGACTAAGTTCAGTGACACCCGCATCTGAATTTGTCGTGGCACCTGCTGGATATAATTTGACACCATGAACGATTCCACTCTCGTGAGCACGATAAATTTCATCGGCAGAGGTGTTATCGGTGAGATACAATGTCATTAAAGGTTCAAACTGACTGTGTTCAGGCCTGTTTTCTATTATTCTGGCTCTGTAATCAGCGGCCAATGCAGTCGTCGTTACAGGTGGTTGGAGATTTGGCATGACGATGGCACGGCCAAAGACTCGAGCTGTGTCAGAAACTGTGCGTTTTAGTGCCAGATCATCGCGCAAGTGTAAGTGCCAGTCGTCAGGACGAGTTAATGTAATTTGCTTAGATTTTAATTGTGTCATAGCGTTAAATTATGCCACAGCAAATGCATTAAGGATAAATAGATCTTTTATGGGCAGAAAAGGCGACAGACCTTATTCTTGACCTTATCACGCATTACAAGTAACTTTACACGTTTACAATTTTTTAGCTCACTAAAAAGAACGGCATACATATAAGGGGAACACGTGGAATTAAGTGGTGCCGAGATATTAGTTCAATGTCTCAAAGACGAAGGTGTTGAATACCTTTTCGGGTATCCTGGTGGTGCAGTGCTGCATATCTATGATGCGCTATACAATCAGGAAGATGTCAAACACATTCTGGTTCGACATGAGCAAGCTGCAACGCATGCTGCAGATGGCTATGCTCGTGCCACAGGTAAACCAGGTGTGGTCTTAGTCACATCTGGTCCCGGCGCTACAAATGCCGTCACCGGTATTGCGACGGCCTATATGGATTCTATTCCAATGGTGGTTATCACTGGACAGGTAAGCACTGCAGTTATCGGTAGTGATGCCTTCCAGGAAGTCGATGCGGTTGGCATAACTCGTCCCTGCGTAAAACATAACTTCTTAGTTAAAGATATTAATGATCTTGCGGAAACAGTAAAAAAAGCATTTTATGTCGCTTCTACTGGTCGTCCTGGCCCTGTCGTTGTTGATGTACCTAAAGACATTACTGATCCAGCTGTGAAGGTGCCATATCACTATCCCGATAAAGTGAATATGCGTTCTTATCAGCCAACAGTGAAAGGCCACACAGGTCAGATTAAGCGTGCTGTTGATTTGATGCTATCAGCCAAAAAACCGATGATTTACACTGGTGGTGGTGTAGTCCTAGGTAAAGGTTCAGATGAGTTACGTCAATTTGTTCGTCATCTAGGTTTTCCTATCACTAGTACCTTGATGGGCTTAGGTGCTTATCCTGCCAGCGACAAACAGTTCCTTGGCATGTTGGGTATGCACGGTACTTACGAAGCGAACATGGCGATGCATGATTGCGATGTCTTGATTGCTATCGGTGCACGTTTTGATGACCGGGTGACAGGTAAAATTGCCGAGTTTTGCCCGCATGCTCAAATCATTCATGTCGATATTGATCCGTCTTCAATATCCAAGACAATTACTGTTGATATTCCTATTGTTGGAAGTGTTCCTGATGTATTACAGGAAATGAACCACTTACTCAAAAACAGCAATAAAAAGCCACAGAAAAAAGCGGTGGAAGAGTGGTGGAATATCATTGAAGGTTGGCGTTCGAAGCAATGCATGAGTTATGACCGCAATAGTGACAAAATTAAGCCACAAGCGGTTGTTGAGTTACTTCATGAAATCACGAAAGGCGAAGCTTATGTCACCTCTGATGTAGGCCAACATCAAATGTGGGCTGCTCAGTATTATGGATTTGATGAGCCAAACCGCTGGATTAACTCGGGTGGTCTAGGCACGATGGGATTCGGTTTGCCTGCTGCTATGGGCGTTCAGTTAGCATACCCTGAGAGTACGGTGATTTGTGTGACTGGCGAAGGTAGCATCCAGATGTGTATTCAGGAATTATCTACCTGTCTGCAGTATGGCCTTCCCGTTAAAATTGTTGCACTGAACAATCGTTATTTGGGAATGGTTCGTCAATGGCAGGAGTTTTTCTACGAAAATCGCTATTCGCACTCCTACATGGAGTCGCTGCCTGATTTCGTGAAGTTAACAGAAAGCTATGGTCATGTCGGTATTCGTATCGAGAAACCGGAGGACCTTAGAGCTGAGTTGGAACGTGGTTTTGCGATGAAAGATCGTCTGGTGTTCTTTGATATCGTTACTGACCAAACAGAAAACGTATACCCAATGATTGCTCAAGGTAAGGCGCATAATGATATGCATATGTCACCCTATAGCGCACCTGCACAAGATTCAGAAAGGGAGCTGTCGTAACCATGCGTCATATTATTTCTATCCTGATTGAAAATGAAGCAGGGGCCTTATCTCGTGTGGCAGGGTTGTTTTCTGCGCGTGCATATAACATCGAATCATTAACGGTGGCGCCAACAGAGGATCCATCATTATCCCGTATGACCATTGTCACGACAGGCACTGATCGCATCATCGAGCAGATTGTGAAGCAATTGAATAAATTGATCGATGTGGTAAAACTAATGGATCTGACCGAGGGGCCTCACATTGAACGTGAAATGATGCTGATTAAAGTCAAAGCAGCCACCATGGCTCAGAGAGAAGATGTAAAACGTCTGTGTGATATTTTTCGAGGTCACATTATCGATGTGACTTCATCGACCTATACCATTGAATTGACAGGTGCTGTAAGCAAATTGGATTCTTTTATTGAAGCACTTGCTGAACATAAAATTATTGAAACTGTCCGTTCGGGTGTCACAGGAATTGCTCGCGGCGAGAAAAGCTTGCACCTGTAAACTGAATTTATATTCGTTCAAGAAAATCTAAGGAATTCAATCATGAGTTTGAACATTTATTACGATAAAGATTGTGACTTGTCTATTATCCAAGGCATGAAAGTGACAATCGTTGGTTATGGTTCACAAGGCCATGCCCATGCCTGCAACCTGAAAGACTCAGGTGTGGATGTCACTGTTGCTTTACGTGCTGGCTCTTCATCTATTGCTAAGGCTCAAGCTGCTGGGCTGACTGTTTCTGACAATGTCGGTGAAGCAGTGAAAGGTGCTGATTTGGTGATGATTTTGACACCAGATGAGTTCCAATCTCAATTATACAAACAAGAAATCGAACCTAACCTGAAAAAAAGCGCTGTTTTAGCTTTTGCTCACGGTTTCGCTATTCTTTACAACCAGATTCTGCCGCGTGAAGATCTTGATGTCATCATGATTGCACCAAAAGCACCTGGCCACACTGTACGTAGTGAGTTTGTTAAAGGTGGTGGTATTCCTGACTTAATCGCTGTAGAGCAAGATGCTTCAGGCAAGGCGAAAGATATTGCTCTATCATACGCATCAGGTGTAGGCGGCGGTCGTACTGGCATCATCGAAACAACATTCCGTGATGAGACTGAAACAGACTTATTCGGTGAACAGGCAGTCTTATGTGGTGGCGCTGTTGAGCTTGTCAAAGCAGGTTTTGAAACGCTGACTGAAGCAGGTTATGCACCAGAAATGGCTTACTTCGAATGTCTGCATGAGTTGAAACTCATTGTTGACCTGATGTACGAAGGCGGTATCGCTAATATGAATTATTCGATCTCGAATAATGCTGAATATGGTGAATACGTCACAGGTCCACGTGTCATTAACGAAGAAAGCCGCTGGGCAATGCGTGAAGCATTGAAAAACATCCAGGAAGGTAAATACGCAAAACAATTCATTCAAGAAGGTCAAAGTGGCTATCCTGAAATGACAGCCATGCGTCGTATCAATGCTGAGCACCCAATCGAACAAACAGGTGCAAAATTGCGTTCAATGATGCCTTGGATTCAAAAAATTGTTGATAAGTCTAAAAACTAATCAGCATATTGATTGAAAAAAGACGGGGGCGGTTGTGAAAACAATCGCCCCCGTTTTGTTTGTGTGCCTTAGCTGTCATAATGTAGAACCGAAACAATAGGAGCGTGTTAGTTATGGTTAATAGTGAAAAGCCACAAAATCGTGGTATCTATCTACTACCGAATTTATTCACGACAGCGGGGCTCTTTGCTGGATTTTATGCCATTGTTGCCGGCATTCGTGGTGACTTTGAGACAGCTGCTATTGCTATATTTATTGCGATGATCATGGATGGATTAGATGGTCGTATCGCCAGAATGACCAACACTCAAAGTGCATTTGGCGCAGAATATGACAGTCTAGCCGATATGGTCTCATTTGGTATGGCGCCTGCCTTGGTGATTTTTCAGTGGTCTCTGACTGATATGGGCAAGTTCGGCTGGATGGTTGCGTTCATATATGCAGCCTGTGGTGCATTGCGACTAGCCAGATTTAATACCCAGATAGGTACACAAGATAAACGTTATTTCCAAGGTCTACCAAGTCCTGCTGCGGCCGCCATCATTGCTGGTTGGGTATGGGCAGGCACGAGCAATGATTTCAGTGAGAGCATGATTGCTATTTTCACCATACCAATTACTTTCGGAGCGGCTATACTTATGGTCAGCTCAATGCGCTATCACAGTTTTAAAGAGCTTGATTTACGAAACCGAGTACCTTTTGTTGTAATGCTGGTACTGGTACTTATTTTTGCTCTGGTGGCTATTGACCCACCTACCATTTTGTTTAGCGTATTTTTAATTTACGGTTTATCCGGTCCTGTTTTTACATTGCTTAAACTGCGTCAACATCGTTCTGAGCGTGCGCAGGCTAAAGAAGACTAATAAATAATAATTTAATAATCTGGTTCACACATTTATGACTGACAAGCTAATAATTTTTGATACGACATTACGTGACGGTGAGCAAAGCCCTGGCGCATCGATGACAAAAGATGAGAAAGTCCGCATTGCCAAAGCACTTGAGCGTATGCGTGTAGATGTAATTGAGGCTGGATTTCCTATCGCCAGCACAGGTGACTTTGAAGCTGTACAAGCTGTAGCTAAAGCAGTTAAAGATAGTCGTATTTGTGGTCTGTCCCGAGCATTAGATGCAGATATCGACAGAGCCGGTGAAGCGCTTAAATTAGCTAATGCGTCACGCATTCATACCTTTATTGCAACATCACCTATTCACATGAAAATGAAACTGCGTATGGAACCTGAACAGGTAATAGAAAATGCAGTTCGCGCAGTCAAGCGTGCTCGTCAATATACCGACGACGTCGAGTTTTCTCCTGAAGATGCCGGTCGAAGTGAAACAGACTTTCTGTGCCAAATCCTTGAGGCGGTCATTGATGCTGGGGCATCCACACTAAATATACCCGACACAGTAGGGTACAACTTGCCACATCAATTTGGCTCATTGATTTCAACATTACGTGAACGCATACCAAATGCAGACAAAGCCATCTTCTCCGTGCATTGTCACAATGATCTGGGCTTGGCTGTTGCAAACTCGTTGTCAGCAGTGATGAATGGTGCACGTCAAGTTGAATGCACTATCAATGGTTTGGGTGAACGGGCTGGTAATGCTGCCTTAGAAGAAGTCGTGATGGCAGTCAGAACGCGTCAGGATATGTTCCCATGTGATACTGGTATTGATACGCAGCATATTTTATCGGCATCACGATTAGTGTCGGGTATCACAGGGTTTGTTGTACAACCAAACAAAGCTATCGTTGGCGCCAATGCTTTTGCTCATGAATCAGGCATCCATCAAGACGGTGTTCTGAAAAATCGTGAAACCTATGAAATCATGCGCGCAGAAGATGTCGGTTGGAATACCAATAGAATGGTACTTGGCAAGCACTCTGGACGAAATGCTTTCCGTAGCCGTCTACAAGAACTGGGTATTGAGTTAACCTCCGAAACTGATTTAAACGCCGCATTTACTCGTTTTAAAGAATTAGCGGATAAAAAGCATGAAGTATTTGATGAGGATATTCAGGCACTGGTTAGTGATACCGTTGCGACTGCAGATGAGCGTGTCAGTCTAATTTCATTGAAGGTCTGTAGTGAAACAGGTGAAACCCCATTTGCCACAGTCACATTGTCCGTTGATGGTAGAGAAGTGCAGACACAAATGAGTGGTGGAGGCCCTGTTGATGCTGCTTATAAAGCGATTGAGTCAATTGTGCAAAGTCAAACAGAATTACAGCTCTATTCAGTGAATAGTATCACTACCGGTACTGATGCTCAGGGCGAGGTCAGTGTAAGACTTGAGAAAGGTGGACGGATAGTCAGTGGGCAAGGTGCGGATACGGATATCGTTATTGCATCCGCCAAAGCTTACCTGAACGCTTTGAACAAAATCTTAAGTCCTGTTGATAGAGCGCATCCTCAAGTCTAATGGCACTGTCTGAATATCAATACTCAGTCTTGACTGAAATGGGTATACCCGTTTGGACAAAACGTCAGAGAAAAAGTACTCAGGATATAGCGTCTACTGAGACCATACCTTCAGACACTCTACAGACTCAGGAGCAGAAAATTCCTGATGATGTGCAAGTCGTTCTTGTCGTTGAAGCGACGGCATTAAACGCTGTAGAACGACGTTTATTAACAAGCATTCTAAAATCAGTGGGGCTAGATAACAGACGTCAATACATAATTGCCTCATCAGAAGTCCTGAGATTGAGTCCAGATGAGCTTAATAGCAAAATAATTCTCACAATGATGAAGAGTGAACAGCGTTTGCCTGAAGGTATTGATGCTGTTCAACTTCCATCCTTAGAAGCTATGATAAGGCAGCCTTCATTGAAAGCGGTTGCCTGGCAACAGCTAAAAACTCACGGTAACGCTTTAAATTAACGGACAAGGCTATGGTTTCTCCAAGAGTAATGACGGGTAAGGATTTGCAACTTGTCCATAATATAGAGTGCTCTGCAAATCAGTTTCCGTGGACGCTTAAGAACTTTTCGGATAGTCTTGATGCCGGACATTATGCATGGGTCTATTCTGATACGTATGATGTGGTATTGGGCTACGCCATTTTGCAGTTAGTCCTCGATGAAGCACATCTTCTGAACCTTTGTGTCAGACCAGATATGCAAAGACAAGGATATGGTCGTTTCATTTTAGAACATATCATTGATTTTTCTAAAGCACGATCAGCTTCGATTGTGGTTTTAGAAGTTAGAGAGTCAAATAAAAAAGCACAAAATCTCTATGAGCAGTTAGGTTTTAACGAAATGTCTGTCCGCAGAGGTTATTACCCGGCTGAAAATGGTAGAGAAGATGCAATATTGATGGGGTTGGATTTATCCATGTTATCGATTTTCGGTGATGTGTAAGTAAACTCAAACGGGTAGCACTTGATATCATCTGAGTGCTCTTTTAGAATAATTGACTCAATTACTCGGTTATTTTTCACATATTAGGAGATAAAAATATGGCTTATGAATTGCCACCACTTCCGTATGCTAAGGATGCATTAGAACCAACCATTTCAGCAGAAACGCTTGAATATCACTATGGTAAACATCACCAAACTTATGTGACTAACTTAAATAACTTGGTACCGGGTACTGAATTTGAAGGTAAGTCATTAGAAGAAATTATCACAAAAGCTTCTGGCGGTATCTTCAACAACGCTGCACAAGTTTGGAACCACACTTTTTACTGGAACTGCATGACACCGAATGCGAAAGGCGCACCTGAAGGTGACCTCGCTGCAGCTATCGACAGTACGTTTGGTTCGTTTGATGAGTTCAAAGAAACTTTCAGTAAATCAGCTGCAACAAACTTCGGCTCTGGCTGGACTTGGTTAGTAAAAAATGCTGATGGTAGT
>NZ_DIAC01000074.1:30951-36922 GCF_002414625.1 Methylophaga sp. UBA5088
CTATTGTTAATACAAGCAATGCCGGTTGCCCATTAACTGATGGTCAAAAACCACTATTGACTGTCGATGTTTGGGAACACGCATATTACATTGATTTCCGCAATGCACGTCCTAAATACCTGGAAGCTTTCTGGGGATTAGTAAACTGGGACTTTGTCGCAGAAAACTTTGCTAACTAATAAGTCGTGATTTAGAGTAAATTTGTTTATTACTCTATAACATTATAAAATACACGATTTTTGATAAATGGCAGTTTCATTTGAAACTGCCATTTTTCGTTTATTGGCCTTAAAAAGCCGTTTTTTTTAATGCCGTCAGGGCAAGGAGTACAAGCCATGACAGAATCGGTCATGCCCACATACGGACGTCTAGACGTCACTTTTAGTGAAGGTAAAGGCGCTTGGTTAACTGATACAGATGGAAAACGCTATCTCGATGCGTTAAGCGGTATTGCTGTATGTAATCTGGGGCATTGCCATCCTGCGGTGACGCGAGCTATTCAGCATCAGGCTGAAACATTAGTGCACACCTCTAATATGTACCATATCGCGTTACAGGAAAAACTGGCTGATAAGTTGACCTCTTTGTCTGGAATGGAGCAGGTGTTTTTTTCTAACTCTGGTGCAGAAGCCAATGAAGCTGCCATAAAAATTGCCCGTAAATATGGCCACAGTAAAGGTATCGATAAGCCTGTAGTAATAGTAATGGATGGCAGTTTCCATGGACGCACCATGGCAACATTGTCGGCTACAGGCAATGCAAAAGTCCAAGTAGGTTTTGATCCACTCGTTCCTGGATTTGTTCGTGTTCCATATAACGATCTTGATGCTTTACGAATGGCAATTGGTCATTGGCCTGAGGCTGTAGCGGTCTTGCTTGAGCCTGTTCAGGGTGAGGGTGGTATCAAAATTCCTGATGCTGAGTATTTGGCAGGTGTGAGAGCCATCTGCACTCAACGCAAACTCTTAATGATGCTGGACGAAGTCCAAACAGGTATCGCGAGAACCGGGAAGTGGTTTGCCTATCAGCATAATGATGGCTTAATACCGGATGTGATGACCTTGGCCAAAGGTCTAGGTAACGGTATGCCAATTGGTGCTTGCCTTGTTGCTGGTAGTGCTGTGGGGATTCTACAGGCTGGTAACCATGGTTCTACGTTTGGCGGTAATCCTCTTGCATGTAGTGCAGCATTGAGTGTTTTAGATACGATTGAACAAGAAGGGGTGTTAGGTCATGTGAATGACCTAGGCAAGCAAATGCTGACGGCTTTCCAAAAACAACTTGTCGGTAAGCCTGGCGTAAAGGACGTACGTGCTCATGGTTTTATGTTAGGTATAGAGTTAACTATGCCTTGTGCTGAATTAGTTAAAAAAGCGTTAGCCGATGGATTATTAATCAATGTCACCGCTGATTCAGTTATTCGTCTACTACCACCACTCATCATTAACTCTGAAGAAGCATCCATGATTGTGGAAAAAGTAAGTAAGTTTGTACTCGATTTTTTATCATCACAACAGGTTGAGAGTGTAGCCTAGCAATGAGACATTTTTTGACATTAAAAGACCTGACTTCAGAAGAGCTACAAGCATTAATCAATCGCGCATCTGAACTCAAAAAAATGCAGCATCAAGGCGAAATTTATCAGCCTTTAAAGAATAAAGTGCTAGCGATGATATTTGAAAAATCATCTACTCGCACACGCGTATCGTTTGAGTCAGCCATGATTCAGTTTGGCGGTGGCTCTATTTTCTTGTCGCCAGATGACACTCAGCTTGGACGAGGTGAACCAGTAGAAGACTCAGCACGCGTGATTTCTTCTATGGTTGATGCGGTGATGATACGTACATTTGAACACGCCAAGCTAGAAACATTTGCAAAGTATTCTTCAGTCCCTGTTATTAATGCGTTGACTGATGATTTCCACCCATGCCAATTACTAGCTGATATGCAAACTTATCAGGAACATCGTGGTTCCATCAAAGGTAAGAAAGTGGTCTGGATTGGGGATGGCAATAATATGTGTCATTCATACATTAACGCTGCACAGCAATTTGGGTTTGAATTACATATAGCAACGCCAGCAGGATACGAGCCTAAGTCTGAAGTTGTGTCTGCTGTTGAAGCGAAAATCGAGTTATTTAACAGTGCTGTTGAGGCTGCTAAAGATGCCGACCTGGTCGTCACTGATGTGTGGGCGAGCATGGGACAAGAGGAAGAGCAACGCAAACGAGAGCAAGCCTTTGCCGATTACCAAGTGAATAACGACATTATGAAAGTAGCTGCAAAAGATGCTTTATTTATGCATTGTTTGCCAGCTCATCGTGGTGAAGAAGTGACCGCTGAAGTGATTGATGGTGATCAAAGTGTTGTCTGGGATGAAGCTGAGAATCGTCTGCATGCACAAAAAGCATTATTAGAATTTTTATGTGCGGATAGAGCTTAGTTTAACTAAGCTCTTTTTCTAAGGCTGTCAGTCGCTCCAGTGTGCCAATATCTGACCACTGCCCTTTATAGAGTTCTCCAGTCATCCTGTTATCTTGTATCACTTTCTCGAAAATAGGCTTAAGTGCTTTACGTTCAACCGGTAAGTGTTTAAATAATCTTGGATGGTAAAGTCCCATTCCACTAAACGTGAACTTTTTATTTCCTGAAAGCATCACACAGCCATTTTCGGCGAGTGCAAAATCGCCATCAGGATTGTGCTCTGGGTTATTGACCATGACTAAATGGCAGTCACAATTTTGCTGAAGTGAATACTTTGCCAAGTTAGAAAAATCATAGTCAGTCCATATATCACCATTGACTACGATAAATGGCTCATCCCCTAATAAAGGTAATGCCTGAGCTATACCGCCTGCAGTTTCTAAACTACCTTCATTTTCCGGTGAATAGGTGATGCGACAACCATAGCATTCACCAGTTCCTAGAGCGGCAGGGAACTGCTTGCCCAGATGAGCATAATTAATCACAATCTCATCAATACCAGCTGCCACTAGATTTTCAATAAGGTATTCAATCAGTCTTTTTTTTCCTGCTTTTACAAGCGGTTTAGGAGTGTGATCTGTTAATGGTCGTAAACGTTCACCGCGACCAGCTGCTAAAATCATTGCTTTCATTTAATTGCCACTATTTCTGGGGTGTTACTCATAAATTCATATAAAGGAGCAAGCGCTTCATATCGTTCACAGACGTCAAAAACATATTGAAGAGTTAATGGTAAGTCATTGAGGTAATTAGCTTTACCATCACGATAGTTTAGGCGGCAAAAGATACCAAGCACCTTAAGGTGACGCTGTAAACCTGTCATATCGAACCAACGTTGCAAGTGATGATTTTCCTCATAATTTAGCAACTTAGCCCTAATGGCCACTGATTTATAATACTCAAGCCATGACTGTTGTTGTTCATACGGCCACTGAATGTAGCAATCTTTTAGTAATGAGACGAGATCATAGCTAATGGGACCAATTACGGCATCTTGAAAGTCTATAATGCCAAGTGACTTATCATTACATACCATCAGATTTCGACTGTGATAATCACGATGCACAAAGCACACTGGCTGTTGTTTAATTTCTTCGATTAAAAAATCGTAGATAATTGATAATGATTCCGGTGCTTTTATGGACAAGTGTCTATCTAAAAACCAAACTGGAAACAGTGACATTTCATCACGTAATTTTTTTTCATCGTATAGCGGTAATCCAGCCGTTGCCTCTTGTGGCCTGGACTGTTGCATTTTAACCAGTTCATCAATCGCTGCACGATAGAGTGTGTCTGAATTCCCGTGTGCTAGTGCTTTCAAAAATGAAACATCACCCAGATCACTCAGCATCAGAAAACCGTTATCTTCATCCTTGTGGAAAATGTGGGGCACTGCAACATCAAACTTTGCAAGAAACTCATCAATATTGATAAAACTACTTATATTTTCATGCTCGGGTGGGGCGTCCATCAGAATATATGTATCGTTAACTGTGTGTAGCCGAAAGTATCGTCTAAAGCTGGCATCACTTGAAGCAACAGTAATGCTGAATGGCTCATCAGGGAATAGTTTTTTTACCCAATCAGTAAGCTGATTAAGTCGGTTATCATCGGTTGTGTTAATCATTTAATGTTTTACTCGAATATATGACACAGTTTTTTTGAGTGAATCAGGTATTGAATTGCACTTTATTTAGCTGTGTAAAAGTCATGCATGAAAATTATGCTGTTCTGGCGTATTATCGGGAATTATTTCCTGCTGGTTGAGTCAATCAATATTCATAACTCAACATAGTATTTGCAACAATGGAGTCGCCATGAAAAAAATTTTAGTATCTGCTTTATTAATAACAGCCTCATCAGTTGTCCTTGCACAAGAGTATGTCACACCTGCTGATATGCCAGAACAAGCACAAACAAAAATGTATTCTATTTTGACTGACTACAATAAATGTATGATGCAAGGACATCTAACTAGCAACTATCAAGGCAACAATCCACAAGAAGCCGCACAAAATATTTTGCAGAGTTGTGAAACACACCTTGATGAATTGAAAACGCATTTATCATCAAATAATGTTGAAACAAGTCTTGTTGAAGGTATGGCCAAATCGATGCGCTCTAAAGCAGCTCGTCAACTGATGACAAAAACAATGAACAACTATGCGGCTCAGGCATCAGCAATGGCAAATGCTGAAAAACTGAAACAACAATCAGAGAACCAAGAATAATTGCTATCCACTACTACTCATTGGGTTGAAGAATATCGACACCTTCGTTACTCAACAACTCAATGAGTTTTATGAGTGGTAGACCTATCAAGCTATTAGGATCATCACCCTCTAAACGACTGAATAAACTGATCCCGAACCCTTCGGATTTAAAGCTGCCCGCACATTGGTATGGTTTTTCTTGATTCAGATAGTATTCAATCTGCTTTTCCGTTAACTCTCTAAAATGCACAGTGAATGGTTCAACAATATGCTGCATTGTCTGATTTTCTGCATTGTACAAGGCAAGGCCAGTATAAAAAGTGACGGATTTTCCTGAAGCCATCATTAATTGCTGAATCGCTGTCTGATGGTTACCTGGCTTACCCAAAATATTGCCACCTGCAACAGCAACCTGATCTGAACCGATAATGAGTGCTTGCGGATAGGTTTCAGCAATGAGCCGTGCTTTTTCTTGAGCCAGTCGCTCGACTAATGCCGGTGCTGACTCACCTTCCAGCTGTGTCTCGTCAATATCAGGCGAATGCTGAATGAAATTAATCTGCAGCTTTTTAAGTAGTTCAGCTCTGAAAGGTGAGCTTGAGCCAAGAATAAGAGTTTGTATCATGATTATAAAATTTTAAGTGATAACGGTTGGCGCTGTTCTGCCTGTCAGTTCAGTAATTTTGGCTAGTTCATCAGCGAGTTGAATAAGGTCAGCTAGTGCGAATTGCGTGTCAGTGTTTAATTGTTCAGGATCATCTTGATAGGACTCAATATAAACCCGTAATGTGGCACCCTCAGTACCTGTACCGGATAGACGGAATATGATTCTGTCACCACCCTCAAAACCAATACGAATGCCTTGTTTTTCTGCAATACTATCGTCAATTGGGTCATGGTAGCTGAAGTTATCTGCATAACTCACGATACGCTCACCAAGCTGCTGTTTAGGTAATGTCGTTAGTTGAAGCTGTAGGTGTTCAATCAGGGCTTCTGCTTGTTCAGTGGGTACACCTTCATAATCATGTCGAGTGTAGTAATTACGTCCAAATGTTAACCAATGTTGATTAACTAATTCCGCCACCGATTGTTGTTTCACGGCCAGAATATTGAGCCAGAAAAGTACAGCCCATAAGCCATCTTTTTCACGAATGTGATTAGAACCTGTGCCAAAGCTCTCTTCGCCACATAAAGTCACGCGGTTTGCATCAAGCAAGTTACCAAAGAATTTCCAGCCAGTCGGCGTTTCAAAGCACTCAACCCCTAATTTTTCG
>NZ_DIAC01000074.1:37000-39491 GCF_002414625.1 Methylophaga sp. UBA5088
AATTTTTCGGCTACGCGGTCTGCGGCCTGACTGGTTGGCATGGAACGAGCAATACCAGTGATACCATTTTTATATGCTGGTACGAGCTGAGCATTGGCCGCAAGAATAGCCAAGCTGTCAGAAGGGGTCACAAAAAATTGTTTCCCCAGGATCATATTGCGATCACCATCGCCGTCTGAGGCAGCACCAAAATCCGGGGCGTTATCTGAGAATAACTCGGTCACAAGTTCTTCAGCATAGGTTAGGTTCGGATCTGGGTGGCCATTACCAAAATCAGGTAATGGAATGCCGTTTATGACAGTCCCTTTAGGTGCACCCAGCAAGTTTTCTAATATCTCAATGGCGTAAGGTCCGGTGACCGCATGCATTGCATCAAATCGCATTGAAAAATCGCTTGTGGTTATAAATGTTTTGATTTTTGGAAAATCAAAAATAGACTGCATTAACTGTGCATAATCTGAGACGGGATCAATCACTTCAACTGTCATTGAGCCCAGCGTTTGCTGCCCTAATTTGTGAAGTGCAATATCGGCTGCATTAGAGATTTTATATTCAGTAATTTCAGCAGAATGTTCATAAATTTTACCAGTAATTGATTCTGGTGCAGGCCCACCATTACTGGTGTTAAATTTGATACCAAAGTCACCATCAATACCTGCCGGATTGTGGCTTGCCGACAAAATCAAACCGCCAAACGCTTTATATTTCCGGATAACACATGACGCGGCAGGTGTAGAGAGAATACCATTCTGACCCACCCAAACATGCGAAAAACCATTAGCTGCGGCCATTTTTAGAATGATTTGTATCGCCGTTTGATTGTAATAGCGACCGTCACCACCAACCACTAAGGTTTTACCCTCACAATCACCTAGCGCATTAAAAGTGGATTGAATAAAGTTTTCCAGATAATGAGATTGCTTAAAGACACTGACTTTTTTTCGTAAACCTGAAGTGCCCGGTTTTTGTCCTTCGAATGGGCTGGTATTGATCGTCGAGATTGGCATAAAGCTTTCCTAAAATGAGTTATGTGAGCATCATAAATACTAAACTCACGTTACTTGAATTGAATCCACTATACTAAGTCCATGAATAAGCCTCAACACATTGATAAAGCCCGATTGATGCGTATAGCCACCTATGCATCTGTTGTTACGGCTATTACTCTGATAATCGTTAAGCTATTTGCTTGGTTTCTCACTGACTCGGTTAGCATTCTGGCTACACTTGTTGACTCGAGTCTTGATGTGCTCGCATCTGTTTTGAATATGATTGCTGTGCATCATGCGTTACAGCCCGCAGACAGAGAACATCGTTTCGGACATGGCAAGGCAGAGTCTCTGGCCGGACTGGGCCAATCTATGTTCATTGCAGGCTCAGCCGGCATACTGCTTCTTCAGGCTATAAACCGATTGTTTAAACCTGAAGCTATGGAGCAGGGTATGACCATCGGAATCGCTGTGATGGTGTTTTCTATCATCGCCACGTTTGCGTTGATGGTATTCCAGAACTACGTGATAAAACAAACGGACTCGACGGCAATCAAAGCTGATGCCTTACATTACAAAACCGACTTACTGGTTAATGGTGGTGTTATTCTGGCGCTTGTATTGAGTCTGAATGGTTGGACATTATCAGATCCGCTTATCGCTATTGCTATTGCCTTATTCATATTACACAGTGCATGGGGGATTGTAAGAGAGTCGATTGATTTACTAATGGATCATGAGTTGCCTGATAATGAACGAGAAAAAATTAGTGCTCTGGTTTTAAAACATCCTCAAGCGCGTGGCTTACATGATCTTCGTACACGACGATCGGGGACAACAGTGTTTATTCAACTTCATCTTGAATTGGATGAAACATTGAGTTTGAGGCAAGCTCACGACATTGCGGATGCACTCGAACGAGAGATAGCTGATTTGTTTGATGAAGCGGAAGTCATCATTCATGAAGATCCTATTACACATTTACCGCTGTAGCCTTAACATAAAGCGAATACAATACAACGATGATTTCGTATAATTAGTACACAACAATATTGAGGCCAGTACGATTATTAATTTAGATTTATCCATTCAAGTAGCCATTGCTACAGCGATTTTTTTCCTGTTGTGTATTGCACTCATCATTAGACGTAAAAGAAAGCGTTCTTTTTACTCTCGCAAATTAGAGCGTGCATTACAGACTGTCAAAAAAGAAGAAGCAAAATCGATAATCATTCCTGACGGGTTGGGGGGAATGATTGAAATTGAACGTTTAGTATTGATTGAACAAGGATTGTTAATTATTGAAACTTATCCCATGTCAGGTCACTTGTTTGGGGCTGATCATATCGATCAATGGACCCAGATCATTGATGGCAGAAGTTTTAAATTTACAAACCCACTGCATAGAATCTATAACTCCAAACACGCACTTCAGACACTGGCACCGAAGATTCCTATTTTTTGCCGAATCGTGTTTTCTGAAAATAGTAACTTTCCAAAAG
>NZ_DIAC01000074.1:39634-41164 GCF_002414625.1 Methylophaga sp. UBA5088
TCATTGATAGTTTGAGTGACGACCTCAAAAGTCTTTCTGAATATCCCAGTATAAATCAACAAGGGCAGATTGCCTGGGAGCGTATTATCCGAGTTGCACGGACTGATGGACAGTCATTATTAAGGGATGTTTGAACCATGATGGATACAAAACCGCTTGTTCTCGCTATTTCATCTCGCGCCTTATTTGACTTGGATGAAAGTCATCGCATCTATGAAGATCAGGGCACAGAAGCTTATTGTCGCTATCAAATAGAAAATGAAGATGTCCCCTTAGCGCCAGGCGGTGCCTTTAGTCTGGTACGTAAATTACTCGCGTTAAATGACAACAACCCAAACACACCCAAGGTTGAGATTATTTTATTGTCTCGCAATAGTGCTGATACGGGGCTTCGTGTTTTTAATTCTATTCAACATCATGGATTAGCCATTACCCGCGCAGTATTTACATCTGGAAGCAGTCCGTATCGTTATGTGGCGCCGTTTAATGCACATTTATTTTTATCAACCAGTCCTGAGGATGTCGGAATGGCGTTAGAAGCAGGTATTGCTGCTGCGACAATTCTGCCTTCACACATTAGGAATAATAATGATAGCGATCAACTTAGAATTGCATTTGATGGTGATGCCGTTCTGTTCTCTGACGATTCGGAGCGAATTTTCAAAGAAAAGGGATTAAAAGCATTTACTGAAAATGAACAACAGACCGCACATGAACCCCTCCCTGGTGGGCCGTTTAAAGATTTTTTAATGGCGCTAAATCAAATTCAGACGGAATATGGCGAAAATGCTTCACCGATTAGAACAGCACTGGTAACTGCGCGATCTGCACCAGCACATGAACGTGTTATCAGAACGCTAAGGGCTTGGGAGATCCGTATCGACGAAGCAATATTTCTAGGTGGCATGGACAAAGGACCATTTTTAAAATCATTTGGCGCTGACATATTTTTTGATGATCAAGAAAAGCATTGTCAATCAGCGCTTGAGCACGTCGCTACAGGCCATGTGCCACATGGTGTAGCTAATCAGAAAAAGTCTTTGGATTAATCTTGAATGGAAAACGCTGCACTTTCTAATTGGGTCAAACAACTTAGTGGAGTGGATATGCCGATCTTTTCGGGAACGGTTGCCAACGTCACAAAAGCTCTAAATAGTGGAAAAAGTTCAGCGTCAGATGTCGCCAATATTATTCTTCAAGATGCCTCTTTGACCAGCCGGGTTTTAAAAGCGGTTAATACTGTTCATTTCAATCCAACCAAGCACAGTATCAGCACGGTATCTCGTGCAGTCATGGTCATGGGCTTTGAGCAAATCAAGGTCTTAACCCTGTCAATGGCCCTGATTGACAATTTACAAGCAGGTGAACAGCGTACACAACTGATACAAGAAATGGCATTTGCTTTTCATGCTGCTACTCAGGCACGAGAATTTGCTAAGCATTTAAAGCGCAATGATGCTGAAGATATCTTTATAGCAACGTTACTTTCGCGTCTGGGCTATATGGCTTTATGGGCATTTGCTGATAAAG
>NZ_DIAC01000074.1:41293-46411 GCF_002414625.1 Methylophaga sp. UBA5088
TACAAAAAGACAATGAATCCACCCAAGCAGAACTGAAGGTCTTAGGGTTCAGGATTGTCGACTTAACCAAAGCTTTGTGTCATGACTGGGCTTTAGGCGATTTGTTGAATGATTATCTCAATAATCGATTATCAGAAAAAAATAACCAGCTTATTTCATTAGCTATTGATGTGGCTGAATCAGCCCAGCATGGCTGGAATGAAGCTGAGCTTGAGCTTGTCGCGAAACAGGCTTCAAGTATCTGTGAGCTTTCAATTGAAAAAGCGAAAAACCTGATTCTATTAAATGTCAATAAAGCAAAAGAACTTACTATTTTATACGGTAGCGAGCAAATAAGCCGTGCTATACGGCTCCCAGATTACTTAGATGAGCATCATGAAAAGACAGATGTGCCCGACGTTAACAATCATGATAAAAAGTTGGAAGCTGATTTTGATTACCTGATGAAAGTATCTCAGGAAATGGTACAAGCCCTTGAAGACATACCATTACCCTCGGTTAATATCATGCTTGAGATGACTCTAGAAGGATTGATTCGTGGCTTAGCCATGGATCGAGCCATATTCATGATATTGAATGAGGCTAAAACTGACTTAATTTGTAAGTCAGTTTTAGGTGAGCAGACAGAACATCTCAAACAGCGATTAACCATCACTTTAGACAAGAATCCAGCTTTTAGTCTATGCGTAGAGCAGCGTCATGCCATATTTTTATCAGTTGACGAAGCAGGTCAGCTTTCCAAGCAGATACAAACCACATTAGGTAATCCGCCGCATTTGCTTATGCCTGTCGTGGTTAAAAACAAAGTTATTGGTATTTTTATGGCTGATCGACATCAAACTCAGCGAGAAATTTCTCAACAAGAATTCATTGCATTTCAGCAGTTTTGCCAACAAACAAACATGGGAATTAGTTTTTTAGCAATTCAAGGCTAGTTTTATCGGAATGTTATCGCTATAATAGCCGACTTCTTTCAGGCATCAGGCATGTCTGATAAATAAATATGCGAGAGTGGCGGAATTGGTAGACGCGCTGGATTTAGGTTCCAGTAGGGTAACCTGTGAGAGTTCGAGTCTCTCCTCTCGTACCATTACTACAAATAGGCGGATGGCGAAACCGCCATGCCTAAATCCCCATGTTTGAGGTTAGAGAATGCAAGTTACTGTAGAAAACGTGAGCGAACTTGGTCGCCGTATGACCGTCACAGTCGAAGATGCCAATATCGAACAAGCAGTACAGGATCGCCTTAAGTCAATTAGACCTAATGTGAAAATGGCCGGTTTCCGTCCAGGTAAAGTACCGATGAACATGGTCGCGAAAACACACGGTCCATCAGCTCGTCGCGAAGTAATCGACTCTCTTGTACAAGAAAGCATGCGTGAAGCCTTCACTCAAGAAGGAATCAACCCAGCAAGTCCTCCTCATATAGATAGCATGGATGAAAAAGGCAGCAACTTCATCTATACACTCAACTATGAAGTCTTCCCTGAAGTAGACAATGTCAAACTAGACGATATCAACTTGGAAAAAACAGTTGCTGAAGTCACTGATGAAGACGTTGACCGTATGCTTGAAACATTACGCGAACAACGTATGACATGGGAACCTTTAAAACGTGGTGCAAAAGATGGTGATGGCGTCACCATTGATTTTGTTGGCACTATTGATGGTGAAGAATTCCAAGGTGGTAAAGGCCAAGATGTACTTCTTGAGCTTGGTCAGGGCCGTATGTTGCCAGAGTTTGAAGAGCAATTGATTGGCAAAAAAGCGGATCAAGAAGTCGATGTGACATTGACATTCCCTGAAGACTACCGCGCTGAGCATTTACAAGGTAAAGAAGCTAAGTTCGCAGTGACAGTTAAACAAGTCGCTAAGAAAAAGCTACCTAAACTAGATAAAGAATTTGCAGCACTATGCGGTGTCGAAGAGGGTATTGCCGCATTGAAAAAAGAAGTTCGCGCTAATATGGAACGTGAACTTAAGTCTGCACTAAAAACACTAAACAAACGCAAAGCGATGGATTCGATAGCAGAAAATAATGACATTGCTCTGCCATCAGCGCCAGTAGAGCGTGAAGCTCAATATCTAGTAGAACAAGCAAAGAACAATCTCCGCAATCAAGGCGTAAATGTTGAAGGCTTGCCATTTAATCCAGATAATTTTAAAGATAATGCAGAAAAACGCGTTAAGTTAAGTCTTTTGATTGGTAAGATTATTTCGGATAACGAAATTCGTCCTGATGAAGATCGCGTTAAAGAGGCTATTGACGCAATTGCTGCAAGCTATGAAGATCCAGAAGAAGTGGTTACTTTCTACATGAACAATCAAGAAAGATTGTCTGAAATTCAAATGACAGTCGTTGAAGACATGGTGGTTGAATGGATTTACGACCATGTTAAAGTAGAAGAGAGTACATCAACATTCTCAGACGTCGTTAATGCAGTGTCTAACTAATTAACAACGCTGATACTGAATGCAGCCCGTACTCATGTGAAATGGGTATGGGCTGTTTTTTTATTGGGACCTTGAAATTAGGATGGTTATGACAAATAAATTTTCTGGTGATGAGACCAGTATGATTCAGAATGCATTGGTACCTATCGTTGTAGAGCAAACATCTCGTGGTGAACGCTCGTATGACATCTTTTCTCGCTTATTAAAAGAACGTGTCATATTTTTAGTTGGTCCGGTAGAAGACCAAATGGCTAATTTGGTTGTTGCACAGTTACTATTTCTTGAATCGGAAAATCCTGATAAAGATATCCATCTATACATTAATTCACCTGGCGGCGCTGTTACAGCTGGCTTGGCAATTTACGATACGATGCAATTTATTAAACCCAATGTCAGCACATTGTGTATCGGACAAGCAGCCAGTATGGGGGCAGTATTGTTAGCCGGTGGTGCTGAAGGCAAACGTTACTGTCTACCTAACTCTCGAATTATGGTTCATCAACCATTAGGCGGATTCCAAGGACAGGCGTCTGACTTTGATATTCATGCAAAAGAGATTCTGAGTATTCGTGATCGTCTAAATGGAATTCTTGCAAAACATACTGGTCAAGATATAGATGCTATTCGCAAAGATACTGATCGTGATAACTTCATGAATGGTGAACAAGCTGTTGAATACGGCCTAATTGACTCAGTATTGACAAGCCGACCTACAGAATAAGTAGTATTGGTCGATAAAATTTATAGATGACGCGTAAGGTAGTAAAAATATGAGTGACGACAAAAATAACGATGATAAATTGCTTTATTGCTCTTTTTGTGGAAAAAGCCAGCATGAAGTCAAGAAATTAATCGCTGGTCCATCCGTATTTGTGTGTGATGAATGCGTCGAACTATGTAATGACATCATCCGTGAAGAAATGCAGGAAATGGCCACTGAAGAGGCTGAATCAAAACTGCCAACGCCACGTGAAATTAACGAAGCACTTGATAACTATGTTATTGGGCAAGAAAGAGCGAAGCGTTATCTTTCTGTTGCAGTCTACAATCACTACAAGCGTCTCCGTACGGCGCACAAGGGAAGTGATGTTGAGCTTTCTAAAAGTAATATACTTTTAATTGGCCCCACTGGTAGTGGTAAAACATTGCTAGCAGAAACATTAGCAAGACAGCTAAATGTGCCTTTCACTATGGCTGATGCAACGACCCTCACTGAAGCGGGCTATGTCGGTGAAGATGTTGAAAATATCATTCAAAAGCTTCTACAAAAATGTGACTATGATGTCGACAAGGCTGAAACAGGTATCGTTTATATCGACGAGATAGATAAGATATCTCGCAAATCTGATAATCCATCTATCACACGTGATGTTAGCGGTGAAGGTGTACAACAAGCACTTCTCAAGCTGATTGAAGGCACTATTGCTTCTGTTCCTCCTCAAGGCGGAAGGAAACATCCTCAGCAAGAATTTTTGCAAGTTGATACCAGTAAAATCTTATTTATCTGTGGCGGCGCTTTTGCTGGTCTTGATAAAGTGATCAGAAACCGCACTCAGAAAGGTGGCATAGGTTTTTCTGCTGAAGTGAAAAGTGTTGACGATAATAGACCTTTGAGCGAGTCATTACGAACTGTCGAGCCTGAAGATCTGATTCAGTATGGGCTTATTCCTGAATTTGTAGGTCGCTTACCTGTTGTTGCCACACTGGATGAGCTTGACGAAAAAGCCTTAGTTCAGATTTTGACTGAACCGAAAAATGCGCTAACCAAGCAGTATCAGCAATTATTCAATATGGAAAATGCTGAGCTTGAGTTCAGAGATGATGCATTACGTGCGATTGCAAGGAAAGCAATGGAGAGAAAGACAGGTGCACGTGGGCTCCGTTCGATTATCGAAAATGTCTTACTTGATACCATGTTTGAGCTACCATCAGCCGATAATGTCTCAAAAGTGGTGATTGATGAGAGTGTCATCGCGGGTGAAAATGCACCAATTTTGATTTATGAAGATCAAAATACGGACTTAGCATCCGGCGACAAATAATCGGTCAAACGAACCATTCTGTTTACACACTAAATCAAGCATATTTCTCAATATGCTTGATTTTTTATTGTCTGTCCCCATATTAATTTTATGTTGAAAATTGGGTGTCGACAGACACATGTATGAGGTTTGCCTTAATGGAAAATGAATTAACCACCACTTCTAGCGATAACAGTATGAAGGTTGTCCCCGTTTTACCACTTCGTGATGTTGTCGTATATCCCTATATGGTAATACCGCTTTTTGTAGGGAGAGATAAATCTATCAAAGCCCTCGAACAAGCGACTGACGAGAGTAAACAGATTCTACTGGTGGCTCAGAAAGATTCTTCTGAAGATGCACCTGACACCGACGGTTTATATGAAACCGGCACACTCGCGAATATTTTACAATTATTAAAACTGCCTGACGGAACAGTTAAAGTTTTGGTTGAAGGTGTTCAGCGTGCCAGTGTGGCCTACTTCACTAACCATGAAACTCACATAGAGGCTGAAGTCGCGCCATTCTTGGATGAAGTTGATGACGATAGAGAAGCCGATGTTTTAATGCGGACCTTGCTAGGACAGTTTGAGCAGTACGTAAAACTGAACAAAAAAATACCACCAGAGGTTATTTCGTCGGG
>NZ_DIAC01000074.1:46488-46743 GCF_002414625.1 Methylophaga sp. UBA5088
ACCAGAGGTTATTTCGTCGCTTTCCAGTATTGAAGATGTTTCGCGGATGTCTGATACCGTCGCAGCACATATGACGTTAAAACTTGAAGACAAGCAAGCCTTGCTTGAAATGAGTGACGTTAAAGCCAGAGTCGAAAAGTTGATGGCTTTCCTTGAAGGTGAAATCGATATTCAACAAATTGAGAAACGTATTCGTAACCGCGTTAAAAAGCAGATGGAAAAAAGCCAACGCGAATATTATCTTAATGAGCAGTT
>NZ_DIAC01000074.1:46871-48941 GCF_002414625.1 Methylophaga sp. UBA5088
TATCTTAATGAGCAGTTAAAAGCGGTTCAAAAAGAACTCGGTGAAATTGACGAGGCTGGTAACGAAACTGACGAACTGGCTGCGAACATTGAGAAGGCAGGAATGCCGGCAGAAGCACGCGCTAAAGCTGATGCTGAACTTAAAAAGCTTCGAATGATGTCACCGATGTCTGCAGAAGCAACTGTAGTCAGAAACTATATTGAATCTTTGTTAGAAGTCCCTTGGAAAAAACGTTCTAAAGTGACCCTTGATTTAAACAAGGCTGAAAATGTCCTAGATGAAGATCACTATGGTCTGGAAAAAGTCAAAGAACGAATCGTTGAATACTTGGCTGTACAAAAGCGTGTCAAAAAATCAAAAGGTCCGATTCTTTGCCTGGTTGGCCCACCTGGTGTGGGTAAAACATCTATTGCTCAATCAATAGCCAGAGCCACTAATCGTAAATTTACAAGAATGGCTTTGGGTGGTGTTAGAGATGAGGCTGAAATACGCGGGCACCGTAGAACTTATATCGGCTCTATGCCAGGTAAAGTGATACAGAATATCTGTAAAACGGAAGTTAAAAACCCATTATTTCTATTAGATGAAATTGACAAAATGGCGCAAGACTTCCGTGGTGATCCTGCTTCTGCATTATTAGAAGTGTTAGATCCTGAACAAAACTCGACATTTGCTGATCATTATTTAGAAGTTGAATATGATTTATCTGATGTCATGTTTGTCTGTACAGCCAATACACTTAATATTCCTGACGCTTTGCGTGACCGTATGGAAATCATACGCCTTGCGGGTTACACAGAAGACGAGAAACTTAATATCGCGATGAAATATCTCTTGCCGAAAGCGATTAAAGATAACGGTCTTAAAGAGAAAGAAGTTGATATCAGAGAAGATGCGGTAATGGAAATTATCCGCCGATATACGCGTGAAGCTGGTGTGCGTAACTTACAGCGTGAAATCTCAAAAATCTGTCGCAAATTAGTTAAACAGATTTTGACGGAAAAGCCAGAACAACAAGTTGTCGTCACTGCTGAAAACATTGAAACCTACCTTGGTGTCTATCATTACCGTTACGGAATGGCCGAAGAGAGCGATCGTGTAGGTCAAGTAACCGGTCTGGCTTGGACAGAAGTTGGCGGTGAGCTCTTAACCATTGAGTCAGCGGTTATGCCGGGCAAAGGTAAGTCTGCCTATACCGGTAAACTGGGTGACGTTATGCAAGAATCCATTCAAGCAGCGACCACCGTTGTACGCTCACGTTCTGCTGACTGGGGGATAAGTGATGATTTCTTGCAAACACATGATCTGCACGTACACGTACCGGAAGGCGCAACACCAAAAGATGGACCTAGTGCTGGCATCGGTATGTGTACAGCACTTGTTTCAGCGATTACAGGTATTCCTGTCAAAGCCAATGTGGCTATGACCGGCGAAATCACACTACGTGGGGAAGTCTTAGCCATTGGTGGTTTAAAAGAAAAATTACTTGCTGCCCATCGCGGTGGTATCGATACAGTTCTGATACCTCACGATAACATCAAGGATTTAAAAGAAATTCCTGAAAATGTAAAACAAGGATTGACTATTACACCGGTGAAATGGATTTATGAAGTGCTGGACGTTGCTCTGCAGCATATGCCATCACCTTCCGATGATGCGGGCGTGATTACCAGTGATAAAAATAAGTATCATGAGGTAAACTCACCTAATCATCATTAAGTAATGGAGTAGCAGGTAATGACACTAGTACAAAAGCAACGCTTAATTGGCGCCGCCTTATTAGTTTTAGTGATTGGTGTCATTGCCTGGTTCTTATTAGCATCCGTTGCAAAAAAAGATATAGAAGATATCGTTGAAAAGCCTATTCCTTTTGACTCTGTTATCGAACCATTAGATGATGAGCCAGAGCGAGACGAGCCAATTACCGAAGTCGATGCTAGCCTAACTGACGAAGGCGAAAAAATAGCAGAAAAAGATACACCTCTGCCAGAAAAACAAGATACTGCTCCAGCTCCAGCTCCAGCTCCATCAGCACCTGAAAAACAAACAACTATATCTCGTGAAGCTCCT
>NZ_DIAC01000074.1:49123-52385 GCF_002414625.1 Methylophaga sp. UBA5088
AGCTCCAGCTCCAGCTCCAGAAGCTAAAAACAACGAAACGTTATGGGTGTTACAGCTCGCCAGTTTCGGTGTTCGTGATAATGCTGACGCTTTATCAAAAGAACTTGAGTCTATGGGCTACAATCCTTTGATTGAAATACTCAAAACAGACGATAAACCTATCTATCGTGTTCGCTTACAACCTGTTTCAGACCGCGATAAATTAGAAGAAACGGCTAAAATATTGAACAAAAAGTTGAAGTTATCTACGCAGATTTTGCAATATTAACAAGTGTTTTCAGCTAACTATCCAACCATGAAATATAACTGTAAAACTTCTGGGTTGTTGATAGTTAATCTGTTAAAATTTCTCGTTTAGATCGCAGCTGATTGCGGGGTAACTATGGTTTGGGTTGACTATCTGATAATTGGTCTGATTTTTATGTCAGCCGCTATCAGTATTGTCCGAGGCTTCATGAAAGAAGTACTCTCATTGGCTAGCTGGATTCTAGCTTTTTGGGTAGCCATACTTTTTTACTCAAACCTCTCAACATTGTTAGCTGAATATATATCAACGCCTTCAATAAGATTGTTTCTTGCTTTTTTCGTTTTATTTGCTGTGACGCTCATACTCGGTGCGATGGTTAACCATCTAATATCACAAGTTGTCGAAAAAACTGGACTAACGGGGACAGACCGCGCCCTCGGTATTATTTTTGGACTAATACGTGGTGTGGCGTTAGTGACTATTTTGGTTTTAGCCGCTGGTGCAACCCCTATGCCGGCAGATTCTTGGTGGCAAAACTCGATATTATTAGAACATTTTATCAAGTTAGCAGTGTGGGTACGTGATCTGTTACCAGCAGATATCGCCCAGCATATCAACTACAATTAACTTCCTGACAGGGCAAATTATGTGCGGAATTATTGGTATTGTTGGTCATTCTGAGGTTAACCAGGCCTTATATGATGGATTGACCGTATTACAGCATCGTGGACAAGATGCTGCTGGAATAATGACTTGTGACGATGATGGCAAGTTTTTTCTTCGTAAGGATAATGGTCTCGTCAAGGATGTCTTTCATACTCGCCATATGATTCGCCTAAAAGGAAAGATGGGTATTGGTCATATCCGCTATCCTACAGCTGGCTGTTCGACATCAGCTGAATCGCAGCCGTTTTATGTCAACTCTCCATTTGGTATTGCCCTTGCCCATAACGGTAACCTTACCAATACAAAAGTTCTGAAAGATGAATTATTTCAGACAGATCGTCGACATTTGAATACGGATTCTGATTCAGAAGTTTTGCTCAATGTATTAGCTCATGAGTTACAAAACAGCTCAAAATTAACACCTCAACCGCAAGATATTTTTAATGCGGTCGCACAGGTTCATCGTCGTTGCAGAGGCGCTTATGCTGCTGTTGCCATGATCTCAGGGGTTGGCGTCATGGCATTTCGTGACCCATATGGCATTCGACCAGCGGTCATCGGTAAACGTGAAACAGAGCAGGGTACAGAGTATGTTGTTGCCTCAGAAAGTGTTGCCGTTGATATTCTCGACTATGAATTAGTCCGTGATATTGAACCGGGTGAATGTGTCTTTATTGATACAAAAGGTAACTTCTATTCTCAGCAATGTGCTGAAAATCCAGTGAAATCACCTTGTATTTTTGAGTACGTTTATTTTGCTCGTCCTGACTCGATGATGGATGGCATTTCTGTGCATAAAAGTCGCATGCGCATGGGTACAAAACTCGCGCAGAAAATTAAACGTGAATTTCCTGAACACGATATTGATGTCGTTATTCCGATACCTGATACCAGTCGAAGTGCCGCTTTACAGCTTTCTTATGATTTGGGCGTCGTGTATCGAGAGGGCTTTATTAAAAATCGCTATATCGGTCGCACATTTATTATGCCTGGCCAAACCATGCGTAAGAAGTCCGTTCGTCAAAAATTAAATGCTATTGATTTAGAGTTCAGGGGCAAAAATGTTCTCTTAGTAGATGACTCTATTGTTCGTGGTACGACATCACAGCAAATTGTTCAGATGGCAAGAGATGCAGGCGCTAATAAAGTGTATTTAGCTTCTGCCGCGCCACCTGTTCGTTTCCCGAACGTTTACGGTATTGATATGCCATCAGCAAATGAATTTGTGGCTCATGATAGAAATGTTGAAGAAATATCAAAACAATTAGGTGTCGACTGGCTCGTCTATCAAGATCTTCCTGACTTGGTAGCGGCGATCAATAAAAAGTCGGACGTAGAGCGTTTTGATACATCATGTTTTGATGGTGAATACATTACTGGGGATATTGATGCGAACTACTTATATTACATCGATGCCATGAGAAACGATCTAAACAAACAAAACTCTGACAAAAGTAATGCTGTGATTGAGTTACACAATAATTGAATATGATTAGGCCAACAATGCATCCACTTTGCTGTTTTTCGATATTTCTTATATAATCCCGTCGATTATGCGCCAGCAATTACCAAAAGAAATTGATCCGTTTCGATTTGCTCATAATGGACGGGAACTTGAAGGTGAAATTGAACTGACAGAACTGTCACGTTTGAAGCCATCTTTATTTAGTGACTCAGGTTCAGTCAAAATCAAAATGCGATTTGATATTGACCAAACCGGCACACCCTACATGCAAGGTAACTTTGTTACGACACTATCACTGACCTGTGAGCGGTGTATGGAAGAGTTACTCTACCCTGTAGAAGTCAATACGCTGTTAGGTTTGGTAAAGCATGAACGTCTTGTTAGCCGATTATCAGAGCAGTATGAGCCTTGGATAATTGACGAAACAGAGTTTGTGAACCCTGCTGACGTGGTTGAAGATGAATTAATCTTGGCACTTCCCCTGGTGCCTAAACATGATTTTGATTGTCTGCCGAAAGAAGTCTGGCAATCTGGGGATGAAGAGATAGAGGAGACACCTGAAAAACAGGCATCTCCGTTTGCAGTGTTATCTGCATTGAAATCAAAAAAATAATTTTGAATTTTTAAAAGGCTTAGGAGTTTTAGTCATGGCTGTTCAACAAAACAAAAAAAGTGCATCACGTCGTGGAATGCGTCGTTCACATGATGCGTTAACAGAAACAACATTATCTGTTGATTCTACATCAGGTGAGTTACACCGTCGTCATCACGTATCAGCTGATGGCTACTACCGTGGTCGTAAAGTCGTTGCGGATAAAAGCGAATAAGGCATAAACACAATTGAGCCTGACGATATCAATTGATGCAATGGGCGGGGATCACGG
>NZ_DIAC01000074.1:52551-57903 GCF_002414625.1 Methylophaga sp. UBA5088
CCTCAAGTCGTGATCCCCGCTGCCATATCAGCATTAAAAAAACATCCAGATGTCACATTAATTCTTGTTGGTGATGAAGAAACTATTCATTCACACCTTCAAAAGAATGGTGTTGATAACGAACCAAGATTAATTGTCCATCATGCTTCTCAGCAGGTAGAGATGGATGAATTACCCTCCCAAGCACTGCGCGGAAAGAAAGATTCCTCAATGCGAGTGGCTATTAACTTAGTCAAAGAAGGTCAAGCCGCTGCTTGTGTCAGTGCCGGTAATACTGGTGCCTTGATGGCTACAGCCAGATTTGTTTTAAAAACATTACCAGGTATCGAAAGACCCGCTATTGTTTCAGCTTTGCCAACGATGAAAGGGCATACCTATGTTCTGGATCTAGGGGCTAATGTTGATTCAAGTGCTGCACACCTGGTTCAGTTTGCTTTAATGGGCTCTGTTCTTGCTGAATTGGTTGATGGTAAAGAAAAACCAAAGGTTGGCTTACTTAATATCGGTTCAGAAGAAATCAAAGGTAATGAACGGGTAAAAGAAGCCTCTCGGCTGCTAGAGCAAACAGACCTGAACTACATCGGTTACGTTGAAGGTGATGGTTTATACCATGGTGAAGCAGATGTGCTTGTTTGTGACGGTTTTGTCGGCAATGTGGCGTTGAAAACGAGTGAAGGCGTTGTTCATATGATTCGTCATTACTTGCGACAATCATTTACCCGAAACTGGTTGACGAAATTGGCCGGATTAATTGCCTCACCAGTATTAAAACATTTCCGTAACGAGTTAGATCCGCGTGCATACAACGGTGCGAATTTAATTGGCTTACAAGGTATCGTGATTAAAAGTCATGGTGGCGCAGATGAGTTTGCGTTCGCTAATGCCATTAACATTGCCATTGTAGAAGCCGCCCAGGACGTACCTAAAAATATAACAAAACACTTGGAAGTGTTACTGGAAGGACAAGTATTGTGATGTATTCTCGTATAGCGGGTACAGGCAGCTATCTGCCAGAAAAAATACTCAGCAATCATGATCTTGAGTCAATGGTAGAAACCAGTGATCAATGGATTAAAGAACGGACGGGAATCAAAGAACGTCACATTGCTGCAGAGAATGAAACAACCACAGACCTAGCTTATCAAGCGTCTTTAAAAGCAATTGAAGCTGCTGGAATCAACAATGATGACATTGATCTGATTATTGTGGCGACGACGACACCGACACAAATATTTCCAAGTACTGCCTCATTATTACAAGCCAAACTTAACATCGCTGGCTGTCCTGCCTTTGATATTCAAGCTGTATGTACCGGTTTTGTTTATGCGCTGACTGTCGCCGATAAATTCATCAAATCTGGCGGTGTTAAGAATGTGCTTGTTGTTGGTGCTGAAACTATTTCACGCATCATCGATTGGACTGACAGAAATACATGTGTGCTGTTTGGTGATGGGGCAGGAGCGGTAGTGCTTCAAGCCTCAGAACAGCCTGGTATTATTTCAACACATATCCATTCAGATGGCAGTTTCAATCGTTTGTTACAAGTCCCAACGGGTCCCGGTTCAGTAGTGACTGATGAATCTCCATATATCGATATGCAGGGTAATGAAGTATTCAAGGTTGCCGTCAAAACGCTCAGTAGTATTGTTGATGAAACGCTTGAGGCTAATCAGCTTGATAAAAGCGATATCGATTGGTTAATTCCCCATCAAGCTAATATTCGAATTATCGCGGCTACAGCACGAAAGCTACAGATGTCTATGGATCACGTTGTGGTTACTGTAGATAAACATGGTAATACTTCAGCGGCATCAATACCGTTGGCGCTTGATGTAGCGGTACGTGATGGTCGCATAAAACGTGGTGAGACTTTATTGTTTGAAGCCTTTGGTGGCGGATTCACATGGGGTTCAGCCCTTATTCAGTACTGATATTCAGGGGTAATGAATGAAATCAGCTTTTGTTTTTCCCGGTCAGGGATCTCAATCAATCGGTATGTTATCTGAGATAGCTACTGAACATGACATCGTTAAAGAAACATTCCAGCAAGCATCTGATGCACTTAATTATGATCTATGGGATTTAGTTTCAAATGGTCCTGAAGAATCGTTAAACCAGACAGACCGTACTCAACCTGCCATGTTAACAGCAGGTATTGCCATGTGGCGTGTATGGCAATCAGTTTCTGCTATCAAGCCAGATTATTTTGCTGGTCACAGTCTTGGTGAATATACAGCACTTGTCGCTGCAGAAGCTATCGATTTTAGTGACGCTGTCAAATTGGTTGAATTACGTGGTCAATATATGCAGCAAGCTGTCCCTGCTGGTGAAGGTGCTATGGCTGCGATTCTTGGTCTGTCAGATGATATCGTACGTGATGTCTGCAGCGAAGCATCCATTATCGGTGTTGTTGAGGCTGTAAATTTTAACTCGCCTGGTCAGGTTGTCATTGCTGGTTCGACAGCTGCGGTAAAAAAAGCCACTGAGATAGCAACAGAGAAAGGTGCAAAGCGCGCCTTAATACTGCCTGTAAGCGTGCCATCACACTGTGCATTAATGCGCCCGGCGGCTGAGCAATTAGCTCAAAAACTTGATGAAATTTCAATCCATATGCCAACAACGCCTGTTATCCACAATGCCAGCGTAACTGCAGCAGACGATGTGGTGTCTGTTAAATCGCTTTTAGCTCAGCAGTTATACAGTCCTGTCCGTTGGGTGGAAACAGTGCAGTGGTTTGCAGCAGAAAATGTGAATCAACTTGTTGAGTGTGGTCCTGGAAAAGTCTTAGCAGGCTTAACAAAGCGCATCGATAAATCAGTTAACGCAGTGCCGTTATTTGATTTGACCACGCTTGAGAAAGCACAACAAGCATTAGGAGAATAAAATGAGCTTAGATGGAAAAATTGCTCTGATCACTGGAGCTACACGCGGCATTGGTAAGGCGATTGCGATCAGTTTGGGTGAGCAAGGTGCAACTGTTATCGGTACAGCAACATCTGAAAATGGTGCCGCGACTATTTCAGACTTTCTAAAAGAAGCCAACATTCAAGGCCGTGGTATCGTTCTTAATGTCACCGATGCTGATGCTATTGATAATGTTGTCTCGATGATTGAGTCTGAGTTTGGTGCGCCGGAAATTCTGGTTAATAATGCTGGCATCACACGTGACAACTTATTAATGCGTATGAAAGATGATGAGTGGGATGACATCATTAATACAAACCTCACTCCGATTTATAAGCTTAGTAAACGTTGCCTAAGAGCGATGACTAAAGCGCGCTGGGGTAGAATTATTACGATCACCTCTGTAGTGGGTGCAATGGGCAATGCTGGCCAGACTAACTATGCAGCGGCAAAAGCTGGTGTAATCGGCTTCAGCAAGTCTCTAGCTCGCGAAGTGGGTGCCCGCGGCATTACGGTCAATACTGTTGCTCCTGGCTTTATCGATACCGATATGACAAGTTCTTTGCCAGAAGCTCACAAGACTGCACTGCTTGAGCAAGTCCCATTGAAGCGATTGGGGTTACCTGAGGAGATTGCCGCTGCGGTGAGTTATCTTGCCAGTACCCATGCTGGATATGTGACGGGAGAAACATTGCACGTTAATGGCGGCATGTATATGAGCTAATAGTCTGTAACTGACTATTAATTAAGTAATTTAATTATGAGTCAAGTTAGATGAATGCCATTTAGCTTGTCTCAATGGTGCAGGCACTATAAAATGCCTGCACATTGTTTGATGTATTAACCACCAAAGGAAATATTAGTTATGAGTGATATCGAAGCTCGCGTAAAAGAAATTGTTGTTGAACAATTAGGTGTCAACGCTGATGAAGTAACTGCGGATGCTTCATTTATCGACGACCTGGGCGCAGACTCTCTGGATACAGTAGAGTTGGTTATGGCTTTGGAAGAAGCTTTCGAATGTGAAATCCCAGACGAAGAAGCTGAGAAAATCACTACAGTTAAAGAAGCCGTTTCTTATATTAACGCACATCAGTCTTAATATAATTAAAAGCGCTTATGATAGCCGTCTAGTGTGTGAGAACATGCTAGGCGGCTATGTCATGTATACCTGTAGGTTTAAGGGGAAAACCTGATGTCGAAAAGACGCGTTGTCGTTACTGGTCTTGGAGCTGTCACGCCAGTCGGGCTGACAGTAAAAGAAAGCTGGGAAAATATTGTTGCAGGAAAAAGTGGTGTAGCACCGCTAACGTTGTTTGATGTTTCAGATTTTACTGTTCGCTTTGGTGCGAGCGTGAAAAATTTTGACGTCACATCAGTCATTCCTAAAAAAGACGCCAAAAAAATGGATACCTTCATTCATTACGGTATCGCAGCAGCCAAAGAAGCTATTGAAGACGCTGGACTGGTTATTACCGATGAAAATGCAGAAAGAATTGGTGTTGCTATTGGTTCAGGTATTGGCGGCTTACCCGGTATCGAAGCAGGTTACGACAGTTATTTGAATGGTGGACCTCGTAAAATCTCACCTTTCTTTGTACCGAGTAATATCATTAATATGATATCGGGCAATTTATCCATCATGTATGGAATGAAAGGGCCTAATACGGCTATCGTAACAGCTTGCTCAACGGGTACACACTGTATCTCTGCTGCGGGACGCATGATTCAATATGGTGATGCGGATGTCATGATTGCCGGTGGCGCAGAAATGGCCACATCGAAAACCGGTCTTGGTGGCTTCGCCGCAGCACGTGCATTGTCAACGCGAAATGATGATCCTGCAGCGGCTAGTCGTCCGTGGGATAAAGACCGTGATGGTTTTGTATTAGGTGATGGTGCGGGTGTCATTGTCCTGGAAGAGTATGAACATGCAGTGAAGCGTGGTGCCACTATCTATGCTGAACTTGTTGGTTCAGGCATGAGCAGTGACGCTTATCATATGACATCACCTTCTGAAGGCGGAGAAGGCGCTGCACGCTGTATGGTCAATGCGATCAAGGATGCAGGTTTAAATCCTGAAGCAATCGATTATATCAATGCACATGGCACATCGACTCCTGCAGGTGATGCCGCTGAGACACAAGCCATCAAAAAAGCATTAGGTGATGCGGCAAACAACGTAGCGATAAGTTCAACTAAATCGATGATTGGCCACCTATTGGGTGCTGCAGGTGGCGTAGAAGCGGTATTTAGCTTACTTGCAATACGTGACCAAGTCGCACCACCAACAATTAACCTTGATAATCAGGATGAAAGTTGTGACCTTGATTATGTGCCTAACACTGCACGACAAATGAAAATTGATGTCGCCATGTCTAACTCATTTGGTTTTGGCGGTACGAACGGTACTGTAATATTCAAAAAGTTAAGTTAAGCTGAGTGAAC
>NZ_DIAC01000074.1:57971-58249 GCF_002414625.1 Methylophaga sp. UBA5088
GCTGAGTGAACCGGTGATTCTGATAAATGGTCAACCGGCAACAACGCTTTCAGTAGCAGACCGTGGCCTTCAATACGGCGACGGTCTGTTTGAAACTATCCCTTTTCGACATGGAAAACTAGAATACCTCGATGCCCATATTGAACGATTACTTCGTGGGTGCAGTCGCTTACAAATCGACTTCACTGATTTAGCGTTACTTCAGCATGAGTTAGTCACACTTTGTGCGCAGACAGCACAAGATGCTGTGATAAAAATCATGATTACTCGTGGTAGCG
>NZ_DIAC01000074.1:58465-58866 GCF_002414625.1 Methylophaga sp. UBA5088
TGGGCGCGGCTATAAACCGCCTCTGGATGCATTGCCCCAACGTATTATTGCCAGTCATCCTTTACCAGACTATCCCACTCATTATTCCGAAGGCGTCACAGTTCAACTCTGTTCAATACGACTTTCTTCGAATCCACTATTGGCTGGCATAAAGCATCTGAACCGTCTTGAACAAGTGCTAGCGCGTAATGAATGGTCTACTGACGCGATTGCAGAAGGCTTGATGTTAGACTACCAAGACCGGCTTGTTGAAGGGACAATGAGTAATCTGTTTCTGGTCAAAGATGAACATTTATTGACACCGAATCTGAATGAGAGCGGGATAGAAGGGATTATGCGTCAGCGAGTAATAGAACTTGCCTCAGTTTTAAATATACCCACTGAAATAACGACCTTAAACA
>NZ_DIAC01000074.1:58976-70627 GCF_002414625.1 Methylophaga sp. UBA5088
CACTGAAATAACGACCTTAAACATGGATGATTTGTACCAGGCGGATGAAGTCTTCCTCACAAACAGTCTGATTAACATATGGCCAGTCACTGCACTGAGCGGAACCAACAAAACATGGTTTCACGGCGCTATAACACAACGTTTGCAAAAGGCATTGAGCACTACTGATAATTGATATGAAGAATACGATTTTATTAAAAACTCTCATGCCGGCGTTGTTAGCTGCTGTCATCTGTACCTATATTGTTATCCAATACAACCGTTTTATGACCACACCGCTTTCCATTGCTGAGCCGGTAGCATTTGTTGTCGAACCAGGTAGTAATCTTAAGCGTGTCAGTCAGCAATTATACGAGCAAAATATTACTTCAATCACGCCGATACACTTGCGAATTTATGGAAGAGTCAATGACTTAGCCAGCAAAATTAAAGCAGGTGAATATGAGTTGTCCCCGAGTGATACCTTGCCAGAAGTCATGAATAAACTTGTTTCTGGCAAAGTGATAATGAACTCACTGACCATCGTCGAGGGAATGACTGCACAGTCACTTATTGATGTAGTAGCCGCTCATCCAAAAATCAAACACACCATAGAAAAGGCGGAACTAAGTGAGGTTATGAAAGCCTTAGGCAAACCAGATGAAGAAGGAGAGGGCTGGTTTCTTCCTGAAACATATCATTTTCCTACTGGTACCACCGATATTGAATTTTTGAAACGTGCATACGAACAGATGCAGACGGTCTTAAAACAAGCATGGGAATATCGTGCTAAGGACCTTCCATATGAATCACCTTATGAGGTGTTGATCATGGCGTCTATTATCGAAAAAGAAACCGCCGTGGCTGATGAGCGACCAGAAATTGCTGGTGTATTTGTGCGCAGACTAGAAAAAGGCATGCGGCTACAAACAGATCCAACTGTGATTTATGGCATCAGAAAAAACTTTGATGGTAATTTACGTAAGAAAGATCTGAGAACTGACACTCCTTACAATACATACACACGTAGTGGTTTACCACCGACCCCTATTTGTTTACCAAGTAGAGAATCAATCAACGCTGCACTTCATCCAGCTAAAGGTAACAGCTTATACTTTGTAGCAACGGGTATAGATGGCAGACATATCTTTTCATCCAATCTGGCCGACCACAATAAAGCGGTAAGAAAGTATCAATTGAATAAACAATGATCGGTAAATTTATCAGTATTGAAGGTATTGAAGGTGCTGGCAAGTCAACGCAAATCCAGTTTATCAAAACCTATTTAGAGCGGTTCAATCAAACTGTCGTCGTCACACGCGAACCCGGTGGTACACCACTGGCTGAAGAAATTCGTGAGTTATTACTCAAACCACGAGAAGAGCGGATGAGTGATGATACAGAATTATTACTTATGTTTGCTGCACGTGCTCAGCATATTAATCAGGTCATTCTTCCTGCTTTATCAGAAGGAAAGTGGGTCGTATGTGACCGCTTTGTTGATGCAACGTTTGCATATCAGGGGGCGGGACGCGGTATTCATGAAGAACGCATTGCCGCTTTGTCTGAGTGGACGCTGGCAGGTCTGAAAACCGATTTAACGTTACTCTTTGATTTGCCTGTCGAAGTGGGGCAACAACGTGTTAACCAGCGATTATTGCAGAAAGATCGGTTTGAGCAAGAAAAAACTGACTTTTTTGAGAAAATTCGTCATTGTTATCTTGAACGTGCAGCCGCTGAGCCTGAACGTATTCAGATTATCGATGCAGAGAAGTCTATTACGGCTATTGAACAGCAAGTTTCTAACATACTTGATAAATTACTGAAAAAAGTATGAAAACAGAGCTATATCCCTGGCATCAGCTTGCTTGGCAACATATTGTTTCACTTTATCAGTCTAAACGAATGCCTCATGCTCTTTTGCTAAACGGAATCTATGGACTAGACAATGATGTGCTTGCCAACAAGCTGACTAAAAGTCTGTTATGTCTAAATCCGACGGAGGACTTTGAGAGCTGCAATACTTGTCATAGCTGTCAGTTATTTTCAGCAGAAAGTCATCCAGATCATACTGTTCTAAAGCCAGAGGAGGCCGGTAAGCAGATAAAAGTCGATCAAATCCGGCAGCTGAAAGATTTACAGTCCTTAATGCCTAAGGTTTCTCCAGCTAAAACTGTTATTATCCAGCAAGCAGATCATATGAATACCAATGCTTTTAACAGTTTGTTAAAGCTGCTTGAGGAACCGCAGGATAATACCATCCTAATTCTGGTGGCCAGCTCGCTCCACAGACTTCCAATAACGATAAAAAGCCGTTGTCAAACGATTACTATCTCACGACCAGAATATGCTCTGGCTGCTGAATGGTTACAGAGCCAATCCGACTGGAATCAGCAGGAGATTGAAACTGTGCTGAAACTGGCTAATGGTGGGCCAGTAGCTGCACTAGATATAGGTGAAGAAGGGATTGAGCAGAGCAAACAGGTTTTTCGAGGTATGGCAGCATTAATGCGTGCTGAAGCCAATCCTGTGCAACTTGCCTCTCAGTGGCAAGCGTTTGATCTGATTTCTGTGTTACATCAATTACAAGCCATGATACAAACCAAACTGGCTTCACTGTTAGATGGAAAAGAGCAGCTAGAATCCCATCTCCTCAAGCATTATTGGGCTATTTCAGATTGCATCATCCATACAATGAAGTTACTATCCTCTCAGAATAACCTAAATAAAACCTTACTCTTAGAAGATTTGATGGTGTCGATTATGCAACATGCACGTCAGATTCAGCAGCATCCACAATAAACAGGTAATACAATGGCTTCTAATCCAAGAAAAGGCATTTTGTCACTGAAAATTACCGATCAGAATATGCTGTATCACTCTTATATGCCTTATGTAAAAAATGGTGGTTTGTTTATTCCCACAACCAAAAGCTATCAGCTCGGTGAAGAGGTATTTATTCTTTTGTCACTGATGGATGAGGCAGAAAAGTTACCGGTGGCGGGAACTATCGTCTGGATAACACCACGTGGTGCTCAAGGTAATCAGGCAGCCGGTATTGGTGTCCATTTCAGTGATATTGACGGCAGTGCTGCTGTTGTCAGAGGTAAGATTGAAAACTATTTAGTCGATAAGCTTAAATCAGATAAAGCCACTTATACCATGTAAGCCTATTCTTAACGGCTTCCATTCCCCTATTTCAAGTTGTTATTGTTTATGTATATAGATTCACATTGTCACCTAAATTTGCTTGCCGATGAAGAGGGCGGCATAGATGCTATGGTTTCCGAGGCAGAAAGTCAGGGAATAGATCATATTCTCTGTATCGCTATCGATAAAAAAAGCTCGCTGGATGTAAAAAACATTGCTGATCGTTACCCTAATGTCAGTGCCAGTGTAGGCATTCATCCTAATGTAGAAGCAGATGAGCAATATTCTGTGGAATCATTGGTAGTAGAAGCTAATCATCCTAAAGTTATTGCTATCGGTGAAACCGGTCTCGACTATTTTCGTAGTGAAGGTGATCTTGCCTGGCAACGTGATCGTTTTCGTGTGCATATTGAAGCGGGTAAACAAACGAAGAAACCCTTAATCATTCACACGCGTGAAGCACGCGAAGATACGATGACAATACTTGAAAATGAGAATGCACGAGATGCCGGCGGCATTATTCACTGTTTCACTGAAAATTGGGAAACGGCTCAGCGAGCACTGGATATTGGCTTTTATATTTCGCTATCAGGCATTGTGACCTTTAAAAGTGCGAAAGAGTTACAGGAAGTCGCTAAAAAATTGCCATTAGACAGAGTATTGATAGAGACTGACGCACCGTATCTGGCACCAGTGCCACACCGCGGGAAAACCAATAAGCCGGTTTTTGTAAAACATGTGGCCGAGTTTTTAGCTGAGTTACGTGGTGATACGGTTGAAAATATTGCTGCTGTCACCAGTCAGAATTTTAGACGCTTATTTCCTACAGTGGCAGCTTAAGAGTATGAGACAGATAAATAGAAAATGGACATTTCTTTTATTAATCATCGCGCTTGTATTCCTTCAAGCTTGTTCAGATGAAAAACAGAAATTTGAACTCACCGATTCCGCTGTCATATTAGCGTTTGGTGATAGCCTGACGTTTGGCACTGGCGCTAACCCTGAACAAAGTTATCCTGCTCAACTTGCAAAGCTTACTGGTCGAACCGTTATTAACGCTGGTGTGCCCGGTGAGATAAGTGAGAAGGCACTGGAGCGATTGCCTGAATTGTTAAATAAACATCATCCTCAACTGGTGATTTTATGTCATGGTGGCAATGACTTATTGAGAAAGCTGAATGTAGGCGAACTGGAATCAAACCTGGGCAAGATGGTTGATCTCATCCAGCAAAGTGGTGCTGATGTACTTTTAGTCTCGGTGCCTAAACCGGGGTTATTGATGCAAGCTTCACCAGTCTACCAACGTGTAGCTGAAGCTAAGGGCGTTGCCATTGAAGACAGCATCATCGCAAAGGTTGAAGCTGAAATAGAATGGAAATCGGATCCGATTCATCCTAATGCCATCGGTTATAAAAAGATTGCAGAGCAACTCGCCCTCTGGATTGATTAATTCTGAACGGTAACAATCTTATTACGCCCAGCGCCTTTCGCCTCATAAAGGGCTTCGTCTGCTTGTTTAATAAGATTAGCAACCTTAGAGTGCTGACTTGGCTGGTGAATACAAACGCCAATGCTCGTTGTCACATCGATAGCTTGATTGAATTCCATATCCATCTTTTCAACAGTAGATCGGATTCGTTCAAAAAGCAGCTCACTTTCATCACGTTTCTTTAAACAGGCAGCGATAAGAAACTCTTCTCCACCATAGCGACACAATACATCATATGGACGTAAAGTTTGTTGAACGTGTTTACTTAATTGTTTAAGCACTTTATCGCCTTCCGGGTGGCCGAAGTAGTCGTTAATGTGTTTGAAATGATCAATATCAAGTAAAGCCACTGCCAGAAATTCGTTCTTTCTAATACACCGTTCTATCTCAATATCTACAGCAACGAAGCCAGCACGACGGTTCATTACACCGGTTAGTTCATCATAATACGCAAGTTTTTCAAGCATTTTGTTTGTATTGATTAAGCGATCCTGCACTCGCAGAATGCGCTCGGCTACAGCATATTTTGCTTTTAAAAAGAGGCCATCGATGGGTTTGGTGATAAAGTCATCCGCGCCTGCAGCCAAGGCTTCAATAATCTGTTCTTTTTTATTGTTTGAAGAAACAATAATAACGTAAGGAGGAGAGTCGATCAGGTTTTGACGAATTAGGCTGGTAATCTCAACGCCATTAATACCTGGCATATTCCAGTCGAGAAAGATTAATTCAGGTGCTTCAGTTTGATTGATGACAGCCATGGCCTCGTGACCGTCTTTGGTAACGTGTAACTCACAGCCATAACCTTTAAGTAGGGAAGAGAGTGTGAGACGACTCACTTCATCATCATCAGCAATTAAGACTTTCATCAATTAGACCTTGTGGTTGTCAGTTACAAGATGGTTATATATCTAGGTGGTATTGTGGTTGAGGTAATCAGTCATGGTCAACTGGATATCTGATATATCGTTCTTTAACAATGACATCTCACTTTCAATTCTTTCGATATCAGTCGCATTAGCAGCTTCTTCAATGGCAATACAATCATCTACAACTCTTAAAGCACCTACTGCAGCTGCACTGCCTTTTAATTTGTGTGCATGGGCTTTTATGGATACGAAGTCTTTCTGTGATAGTGCCGACTCCAGTACAGACATCGCTTTTTCAACATTATCTAAAAACATCTGCATCATCTTTTGCAGTAGGGCTTCATCATTCAGTAATCTGTTGTAAGCACCTTCACGGTCCCATAGTGCGTGTGTGGTTTCTCTCTCCATATTGTTACCTATATGACATTATTGTTGTGTTAAATGATGGTTATATTATTTTTTAATTATTGTTGAACTTAAATGTAACATTGTTCGCTTTATTCTGTATCGGCTAGAGCAAAATAACGTTCAAATGCCTGCTGTATATCTTCTACACTGACCGGTTTAAGAAGATAATCATTCATGCCCGACTCAATTGCTTCTTGCTTATCTGTCGTTGAAGCATTAGCAGTTAGTGCCACAATCCAGGGATTATTATTGTTGAAGTGTTTTCTGATGCGTTTGGTCGCTTCAACACCATCACAATCCGGCATCTGCCAATCCATAAAGATGAGATCGTAGTGATGTTCATTTTGCAGATTAATGGCTTCAATCCCGTTTTCTGCTAATGCGGCATCCCCACCCAGTTTTTTGATAATCATTTGCATCATAAAGCGGTTCATTTCAAGATCGTCAACGACAAGAATAGATAGCTGAGAAATTTTGTTTTCAATAGCAAGATGGGGCGTTTCACTCTCTGTCTGGTTTTTTTCTACCAACGATAGGGGTAAATCGAGCGTGAAAGAGGAGCCTTTATTGATGCTGCTTTGCACATGAATATCACCGTCCATCAACACGGCTAGACTTTTAGATATAGCCAGTCCTAAGCCTGTTCCGCCATATTTACGGTTTGTCGTCTGGTCCAGTTGATTGAAGTGTTCAAATAACCCTGTCATCTGTTTAGCACTCATCCCTACGCCAGTATCCGTGACTTTTATGATTAACCGTTGCTGTCCAAAATTTTCAATAGCATCGATATCGACTTTAATACTTCCTGATTGAGTAAACTTGACAGCATTGTTGAGCAAATTAAGAACAATCTGTTTCAGACGGATCTCATCGGTCATGATGAGTTGTTCCATAAGAACCGGTGCGATATTCACCGTAATAGGTAAATCTTTTTGCTCGGCCAGTGGGGTAGTAATACGTACACAATCCTCAATAGTGCTGGCTAGATTAACGGCTTGATAGTCAAGCTCTAACTTCCCGGCTGATATTTTTGAAAAGTCCAGTATGTCGCCAATGATAGAGGAGAGTTGTTTGGAGCTGATTGATAATGATTCAACCAGTTGACGTTGTTCTGTATCTAACGCTGTTTTATTTAACAAACTCGTCAAACCGATAACACCATTTAACGGTGAACGAAGCTCATGACTTACCATGGCTAAAAAAGCATCTTTAGCTGTTTCACGTTGTTTGGCGGAGCGATTTCTTTGCCGCATGTATACCGCCACAAGTAAGGTAATCGTCAATAGCGTGCCAAGTGCAGCAAAGTTAAGCACTCTAGCAATGGGGTAAGTGCTGGTATTTTTGACTGCAAGCAGCCAACTACCGGAACGAAAATGGATAGGCGATATATGATCGGGCTTATCAAAAATAGCCGCTTGTCCCCAGAATACTTCGCCATCTTCACCCAAGCCATGCCTGCCTTTTAACGCCAATTCAAAGCCATTCATGTCTGAGTCGAGTAAGCCCGCTTCATTGAGTAAGCTTTCCGTTGTAAAAAGAATCGTTGCCAAGCCCCAAAAATCATTCCTTGGTTTAAGGTTTGTGTCAGCTAACAGGTGATGATCAACAAGCCTATCGGAGGATGAATTTGGCGATAATTTACTAAAGATGGCCTTGCGGGCGATGATAGCGCTACCGCCTTGAATCAGGTTTATTGGTCCTGTTATGACTTGTTCGTATAAATAAATCGCACTGATGATCTGCTCTCTCCGAGCATCATCTTTGAATAAATCATAGCCTAGTGCTTTTTTGTTATTTTCAGGCCCAGTTAAATAACGAATAACACCTTGTGGTGCCAGTTGTAAGCTCAAAAATCCGTCTATGGACTCATGGAGCTGATTAGCAAAAAGATCGAAGCGCTTTTGGAATTGTTGCTCATCTTCTTTCACTTGCAGATTATAGTGTGCATTTTCAATCACAAATGCGTTTAAGGATTCCAGGCTCGATAAACGTTCTGATAACGTACTTTGTAATGCTGAGGCGTGTTTTGCGATAAAGGCACTGGCGATTTGTTCTCTTTGCACATCAATTTCATGCATTTCTTGCAGCATTAAATACGCAGTGGCCATGCTACCTATCAGTAAAATTAATAGGTAACTGCGATAGACGTATATCCAAGCATAAAGTTGTTTCATTTTCTGCCTTAGCTTAGAAGGGAAGTAAGAACATAACTTGTGGAACAGACTCAAGCACACCATCCAGTCCGAATTTATTGTACCAGTACGAATACTCGATACCTGCATAGAATTGTTTGTCATGTTGCCAGTAATGACCGACATCAATGAGTAGTTGAGGTTGAGCCAACAGACTGGCATGCCCGCCTGTCGCTTCTGCACTTTGCCAGTCAATAAAGCCTTTAAACAAAAAGCGATGTTGAGCAATATCAAAAGTCATTCCCCAAATTGGAGAAACTTGTATGCCAGTGGTTTCAAGATGATCAGCCTTAAAAGCCATAACATCTAATTTGAGATAGTCAAATACAGACGTTTTAAACTTGACTCCGGCACCCAGCAGATAAGCCTTGAACGGGTCTGATTTGGGTAAATTACCTGCATTGATACCAGCAACAATAGAGATATCATCCAATAGAGTGAAAGGGAGTGGCTGTGCTGTTAGGGCCTTCCAGTTAAGACGGGGATAAAACTCTGCATAGAACTCAGTACTTGTATCAGAACGATTAAAGACATTGGTGAAAAAATAACTCTCTCCGAACTGCCACGATGACGCATGTTCAATTGTTATTGACTCTCTTGATGAGGGGCCCAATTCATATTGATTGCCATATAAAAACTGAATATTGCTGGCACGCCAGTTAGGTCTGTCTTCGGCGAATGATATCGATGACGATAATAAAAAAATGATCAGATACAAATAGCGGTGTGACATGTGCGTCTCGAGTCAATTATTAAGCAGTTTATCGACTCGATGCAGACTTTATTGAACCGTGTTATGAGCCTGATGCTGTTTTTAATATCAGATCAAGCATAATAGATGAGGAGCCTACGTGTGGTGTGACCTCAATAATGATGTCTGGGTGCGCCACTTTGACTTCTGCAATGATCTCTGGAATGTCTTCCGTGACATGTTTGCCCGAGTTTAGAAAATAAGGTGAAACAACAATCTGTTTAGCGCCTGATTTGACACAGTGTTCTATACCCTCAGGGATAAGGGGAGAAGCCAACTCCAAAAAAGCAGATTCGACAATATCAAAGTCATGTTGTCCGTGTTCTCTTATTTGTGTAGCAATCTTCTTGACTTCATCATTTGATGCTTGTCGACGGCTGCCATGAGCAATAATGAGTAACGCTTTCATGCTTTTCCTTCTTTTTTTTGGACTGTTATTATCGGGTATCTGACTAAAAATTTGTGTGAAGAAATTAAATCATTTCTTTTTAGTCTCAATGAGGGTGATAAGTCACTTAATGTGAGGATATGATGAAATTGAACGTCGCGCTGATGTTACTAGCTGTATGGTTTGCCCCCCTGGTCATGGCTGAAGATGAAGCTCATAAAGAGTGTCTGCAAATTTCAAGTTTAACCGGAGACTATTTCGCTCAACGATTAGAGGGTAAAACGAAAGCAGAGATGCAACAGGCAACGCCCTCCGAGTTTAAGCATACGGCGTTTTTGAGAAAGATTGAACTGGCGATAAACCTGGCTTTTACTTTCCCTGAATCGCAGTCAGAAGAGCAGATTGAGAAAGCCGTTTATGAAAACTGTCTGGAACACCGGAATAATTAATAGTACTTCTCATATGAACGATGCTTTTCACATCGCGTGACCAGCGTTCTACCCAAACGGAATTGTGACCCTTCGTCACCGCAAATCATGCAGCATTTAGTTGACCGCATTTGTGCTTGTTTGATGATGTGATTGATATCACGAGTGCCATTGATGACATCACATAGAATTTTACCTTGATGCTCCTCGATGAAGACTATTCTTGGTAGAAACATGCGTTGTCGGTGTTTTTTATTGATGTCTTGAGCCACATCCTCGATAGCGGCACAGAGATTAAAAACCAGTTCGAACCAGCCTGATGGCACATTGATTTCATGTTGACGACCCAGGGTAATCGGGCAACGAAGTTTTAAGCGGGCTTTTTGTGCGTTTTTCATGGTTGATCTATCACAACATATTACTCATCGACACATAGACACGCGAAAGATGAAAAAAGATTCAGTGTTGACTGGTACAAAGAAAGATTGGCTGCCTGTGAGAACAGGCAGCCTGATACATTAACCAATGCGACGATACTTGATACGTTCAGGTTGATGGTCTTTGCCAAAACGTTTCGCATAATCCTCAGCATACTCACTATAGTTCCCCTCAAAGAAGACAACGGAAGAGTCACCCTCATAGGCAATGATGTGTGTACATATTCTGTCAAGGAACCAACGATCATGCGATATCACGACGGCAGAACCTGGGAATGCAAGAATAGCTTCCTCTAAGGCACGAAGTGTTTCTACATCGAGATCATTGGTGGGTTCGTCAAGTAATAACACATTACCACCAGACTTAAGCAGTTTTGCCATATGCAGGCGGTTACGTTCACCACCCGATAAATCTTTAACAAACTTCTGCTGATCTGAGCCTTTGAAGTTGAAACGGCCGCAGTAAGCGCGAGAGGGTGTTTGATAATTTCCGACGGTAATCACATCAGCACCATCAGAAATCTCTTCAAACACGGTTTTTTTACCATCCAGCTCACGTGACTGATTCACATACGCTAACTCAACAGTACTGCCAATTTCGATTTCTCCAGAGTCAGGTTGTTCTTCACCAGAAATCATGCGGAAGAGGGTCGATTTACCCGCCCCGTTAGGACCGATAATACCGACAATGGCACCTGCTGGAATCGATAAGCTCAGGTTTTCAAAGAGCAGCTTCTCACCGTAAGATTTTGTCACGTTGTTGAGTTCAATGACTTTATCACCCAGGCGTGGACCGGGTGGAATATAAATTTCCTGTGTTTCATTGCGTTTCTGGAATTCACGTGAATTCATTTCTTCAAATGATTTCAGACGGGCTTTTGATTTAGTCTGACGACCTTTTGCCCCTTGTTTCACCCATTCCAGTTCTGCCTTAATGGCTTTTTGGTGAGACGCTTCTTCTTTAGCTTCTTGTTGCAAGCGCTGGTCTTTTTGCTCCAACCATGAAGAGTAGTTGCCTTCATATGGAATGCCACGACCACGATCAAGCTCCAAAATCCAGCCTGCTGCATTATCCAGGAAGTAGCGATCATGGGTAATGGCGACCACGGTGCCAGGGTATTCCTGTAAGAACCGCTCAATCCAGGCAATGGATTCCGCATCTAAATGGTTGGTTGGCTCATCAAGAAGTAGCATATCAGGATGGTCGAGCAATAATCGACATAAGGCAACGCGACGACGTTCACCACCGGATAAGACTGAAACAGGTGTCTCCCATGCTGGGAGACGTAAGGCGTCAGCTGCACGTTCCAAAGCATTTTCAAGATTATGCCCATCTTTTGCCTGAATCAGATTTTCTAATTCAGCCTGTTTCTTGGCTAAGGCATCAAAGTCGGCATCAGGATCGGCATAAGCAGCATAAATAGCATCAAGTTCATCGAGCGCACCTTTCACATCGGAGACGGCTTCCTCAACTACTTCGCGCACGGTTTTGCTGTCATCCAGTTCGGGTTCCTGAGGTAAGTAACCGATATTCAAGTCAGGCATTGGACGTGCTTCACCAAT